>CAZHSL010000076.1:0-9071 GCA_964535185.1 uncultured Corynebacterium sp. | reverse complement strand
CCGCGTCGCCGCAGCCCGTCGGCGGCCGGGAGGCCGCACCGGCGGGCGCCGCCGCGGCCACGACGACCGCCGCCGGGGCAGGGTCCGGTGGCGCGGCCCCGTCCGACACGGCACGCTCCGACCGCGGCCGGTCGAGCTCCGGCTCCCTGCCGAAGGTCGCGTTCTGGACCGTGCTGACCTCGCTCCTCCCGGGCTCCGGCCTGGTGACCACCCGGATGCGCCGGCTGGGCTGGGTGCTGCTGGCGGTGCTGGCCCTCGCGCTGCTCGGCGCCGGGGCGTTCCTGCTGCTGGGCGAACCGCTGCGCACCGGCGTCATGCTGGCCTCCAAGCGCGGCGTGCTGATCGGGGCGATGATCGTCGTCGGTGTGGTGGGGCTCGTGTGGGCCCTGCAGATCGTGCTCGCGAACCTCGCCCACAGCACGAGCGAACGGCTCGCCGGCGCGAAGCGCTATCTGGCACTGGCCCTGGCCGCGCTCATGGTGGTGGCCGTGGCCGTGCCGGCGACGCGCGGCGTCCAGTCGCTGTGGGCGCTGCAGGGCCTGGTCGGCTCCCGCACCGTGTTCGGCGGCGGCGAGGGCGGGGACCACCCCTTCACCTCGGGCAAGGACCCGTGGGCGAACGCGGGCCGGGTCAACATCATGCTGCTGGGGCAGGATGCCGGGGCGGACCGCACGGGCACGCGGCCGGACACCATCATGGTCGCCTCGATCGACACCGCCACCGGCCGCACGGCCCTGTTCTCCATCCCCCGCAACCTCGAGAACGTCGAGTTCCCCGAAGGCACCCCGCCCGCGGAGGAGTTCCCGGACGGATTCGACTACTTCGGGCCGAACCAGAACCTCATCAACGCCGTCTGGACCTGGGCGGAGGATCGCCCGGACCTGTTCCCGAACGATCCCAACCCCGGCCTGACCGCGACCACGTGGGCCGTCGAGGAGACCCTCGGGCTCGAGATGGACTACTACGCGATGGTGAACCTGCAGGGCTTCGAGGACCTGGTCAACGCGCTCGGCGGCGTGGACATGGTGGTCGAGCGCCGGATCCCGATCGGCGGCGGCGCCGCCGAGATCGACGGGTACATCGAGCCCGGGCAGCAGAAGCTCGACGGCTACCACGCCCTGTGGTACGCGCGCTCCCGAGAGGGCTCCAACGACTTCAACCGCATGTGCCGCCAGCAGCGCATCGTGCGTGCGGTGACCGAGGAGGCGGATCCGACCACCCTCGCGCTGTCGATCCCCGGCCTGGTCAACGCCACCGAGGACAACATCCAGACGGACATCCCGGTGAAGAACCTGGATGCCTTCGTGGACCTCGCGCTGCGGATCAAGGACGCCGGGTTCACGTCCTACCCCATCACGCAGGACGTCACCTTCAGCGGCAACCCCGACTTCGAGTACCTCGAGGAATGGGTCCAGGCCTCGATCGAGGACTCGATGGCGCAGGAGGAGCCGGAGTCGGTGCTGGGCGAGACCGAGCCGGGCTCGACCGAACCCGCCGAGACCGGAGCACCTCCCGAGGAGGACAGCAGCGGCGCGGAGGAGACGCCCGAGGACGCGGAGCCGACCACGGAGGAGGAGAGCTCGACGCCGTCGGACGACACCGGCTCCGGGGAGGAGTCCACTCCGGCTCCCGAGATCGAGCAGGACCCGCTGAAGTCCTGCCTGCCGGGGGCGGAGGAGACCGGCGAGTGAGCTGAGCCGGCCCCGCGCAGCGCGGGGCCGCCGGCTCACTTCACGAGCTGCAGCAGCGCGTTCTCGATCAGCTCGGGCATCGCCGGATGGATCCAGTACTGGGTGGCGGCGATGTCCCGGGCCGTCTGCCCGGTGCTCATCGCCTGGATCAGCTGCTGGATGAGGGTGGTGGCCTCCGGGCCGATCAGATGCGCGCCGAGGATCTCGGTGGTCCCCGCATCGACGATGAGCTTCGCGAAGCCCGTGGTGTCCTCCATCGCCCAGCCGTACGCGATCGAGGCGTACTCCTGGACGGCGACCTCCACCTCGCGGCCGCTGCGCCGGGCCGTCTCCTCGTCCATCCCCACCCAGGCGACCTGCGGATGCGTGAACACGCCGCTGGGCACGGGCATGGTGTCGCTGCGGCGCAGCTGCTCGGGGTGGAGGATGTTGTGGCGCACGATCCGCTGCTCATGGTTGGCGACGTGCTTGAGCTGGTGCGCGCTGGAGAGGTCGCCGAAGGCCCACAGCCCCTCGAGCACCTCCCCGCCGCCGCGCACGCGCTGATGCGCATCGACCTCGACCCTGCCGTCCGCGGCGGTGTCGATCCCTGCGGCGGCGACGTCGAGCAGGTCCGAGTTGGGGCGTCGGCCGACGGCGACCAGCAGCTCCTCGGCCCGGATCACCGCGTCGGCGCCGTCCTGCTCGCCGCGCAGCTCGATGCCCTCGGCGGTGCGGCGCACGGACGTGGTGGACAGCCCCTTCTCCAGCCGGAGCCGCGCGTCGAGGAGCTCGGTGAGCCGGGCGGAGACGTCGGCGTCGGCGGCGCTGAGCACCTGCTGCGAGCGGGCGATGAGGGTGACCTCGACACCGAGGGAGGCGAAGATGTGCGCCATCTCCACGGCGATCACCCCGGAGCCGAGGATCGCGAGGGAGGCCGGCAGACGGTCGATGCGCATGATCGTGTCGGAAGTGTGCGGTGCCGCCTCGGCCAGCCCGTCGATGGGCGGCAGCACGGGGCGGGAGCCGGCGCCGAGCACGATGGTGTCGGCGCTGATCCGCTGCTGCGACCCGTCGTTCCCGGTCACCTGGAGGAGCTTCGGCCCCACGAAGCGGGCGGTGCCGCGCAGCAGGGTGAGGTTCGCGTTGTCCTCGTGGTCGCGGCGGTACTGCTCCCCGCCGTCGGAGATCGCGTCGATCCGGCCGAAGATGCGGTCGCGGATCGCGGGCCAGTCCACGTGCCGCAGCTGCTCGGTGAGGCCGAAGCGGGCGGCCTCGGCCGGGGTGTGGGCGAGCTCCGCGGTGTGCACGAACATCTTCGTCGGGATGCAGCCGAGGTTGATGCAGGTCCCGCCGAAGACGTGGTCGGGGCCCACGCCGCGATCGATCTGCACGATGCTGCGGTCGGCGAACTCGGGGCCCGGGAAGGAGTTCGCGGAACCGGAGCCGATCAGGGCGATGTCGAAGTGCGTCGTCTCGTTCACCTGTTCAGGCTAGCCGCCCCGTGAGGCGGATGGCAGAATGACGCGGGCGCGCGTGACCTGCGCCGCCGCCCCCTCTCGAGGAGTCCACCGATGCCCGCTCCCGCCCATCCGGCCGACGTCCACGACCTCATCCGGGTGCGCGGCGCCCGCGAGAACAACCTCCGCGGCGTCTCCCTCGACATCCCCAAGCGCCGCCTGACCGTCTTCACGGGGGTGTCCGGCTCGGGCAAGAGCTCCCTGGTGTTCGGCACGATCGCCGCCGAGTCGCAGCGGATGATCAACGAGACGTACAGCTCCTTCGTCCAGGGGTTCATGCCCCAGCTGGCCCGGCCCGACGTCGACTCGCTCGAGGGGCTGACCCCCGCGATCATCGTGGACCAGGAGCGGATGGGGGCGAACGTCCGCTCGACCGTCGGCACCGTCACCGATGCGAACGCGCACCTGCGCAGCCTGTTCTCCGAGCTCGCCGAGCCGCACGTCGGCGGTCCGGGCGCCTACTCCTTCAACGTCCCCAGCGTGACCGCCTCCGGTGCGATGACCGTGCAGAAGGGAGCGAGGACCATCGCCGAGAAGGCGACCTTCTCCCGGGTGGGCGGGATGTGCCCTCGCTGCGAGGGCATGGGGCAGGTGACCGACCTGGATCTCACCGAGCTGTTCGACGAGGACAAGTCGCTCCGGGAGGGCCCGTTCCGGGTGCCCGGGTACGCACCCGGCGGCTGGTACGAGAAGCTGTTCGCCTCCTCGGGGCTCTTCCCCGTCGACAGACCGATCCGATCCTTCACCAAGCGCCAGCTCCACGACTTCCTGTACAAGGAGCCGACCAAGGTGAGGATCGACGGGGCGAACATGACCTACGAGGGCCTCATCCCGAAGATCCAGAAGTCGATGCTGTCCAAGGACCGCGACTCGATGCAGCCCCACGTCCGCGCGTTCGTGGACCGGGCGGTGACCTTCATCGTCTGCCCCGACTGCGAGGGCACCCGCCTGGCCGAGCACGCGCGCACCTCGCTGATCGACGGCCGCTCGATCGCCGACGTCTGCGCGATGCAGATCTCCGACCTGGCCGGCTGGGTCCGGCAGCTGCGCCAGGAGCACACCTCCGCCCGGGTCGCCCCGCTGCTGACGAACCTCTCGGCGCTGCTGGACTCGTTCACCGCGATCGGGCTGGGCTACCTGTCCCTGGACCGCCCCTCGGGCACGCTCTCCGGCGGCGAGTCGCAGCGCACCCGCATGATCCGCCACCTGGGATCGGCGCTGACGGACGTCACCTACGTCTTCGACGAGCCGACGATCGGGCTGCACCCCCACGACATCGCCACCATGAACGCCCTGCTCGAGGACCTGCGGGACAAGGGCAACACGGTGCTCGTGGTCGAGCACAAGCCCGAGACCATCGCGATCGCCGACCACGTCGTCGACCTCGGCCCACGGGCCGGCGCGGACGGCGGGACGGTGCAGTACGAGGGGGACCTGGCCGGGCTGCGCGCCTCGGACACCCTCACCGGCACCCACCTCGACCGGACCGTCTCGCTCAAGGACACCGTCCGCACACCCGCCGGGTCGCTCGAGATCCGCGGCGCCGACCAGCACAACCTCCGGTCGGTCGACGTGGACATCCCGCTCGGCGTGCTGACCGTGGTCACCGGCGTGGCCGGATCCGGCAAGAGCTCGCTGGTGCACGGCTCGATGCCGAAGGACGCCCGGGCGGTGGTGGTCGACCAGACCGCGATCCGCGGCTCCCGGCGCTCGAACCCCGCGACCTACACCGGCCTGCTGGAGCCGATCCGCAAGGCCTTCGCGAAGGCGAACGGCGTCAAGCCCGCCCTGTTCTCGAACAACTCCGAGGGCGCCTGCCCGGTCTGCAGGGGCGCCGGGACGATCTACACCGAGCTCGGCTTCATGGAGACCGTCGCGACACCCTGCGAGGAGTGCGAGGGCCGCAGGTTCCGTGCCGACGTGCTCGAGCACCGCTTCGGCGGGAAGGACATCGCCGAGGTGCTCGCCCTCTCCGTCGCCCAGGCACGGGAGCTGTTCACCGCCGCAGGGACGAAGGTGCCGGCGGCCGCGAAGCTGCTCGGGCACCTGGAGGACGTGGGGCTGGGGTACCTCACCATCGGCCAGCCGCTGACCACGCTCTCCGGCGGCGAGCGCCAGCGCCTCAAGCTCGCCACCCACATGGGGGACGCGGGCGGCATCTACGTGCTCGACGAGCCCACCACCGGTCTGCACCTGGCCGACGTCGACCAGCTGCTCGCCCTGCTCGATCGTCTCGTGGACTCCGGGAAGACGGTGATCGTCATCGAGCACCACCAGGCGGTGATGGCCCATGCCGATCATCTGATCGACCTCGGCCCGGGCGCGGGGGCCGACGGCGGGCGGATCGTCTTCCAGGGCTCCCCCGCCGAGCTGGTCGCCGACGCCTCGACCCTCACCGGGACGCACCTGAAGCAGTACGTGGGGGCCTGAGGCACCGCCCCGCAGCGGGCGCACGTACCCTTTCTCCTGTGTCCCGCCCCGCGCCCTCCGCCCTGCTCCCGTGGCTCGACAGCCTGCGCTGCCCGCACTGCGCGGAGCCCATCGAGCTCGAGGAGCGCACCCTGCGCTGCGGGCGCGGGCACTCCTTCGACCTCGCCCGTGCGGGCTACGCCCCGCTGCTGGCCGGCACCTCCCCCACCAGCGGCGATGACGACGACATGGCGCGGGCGCGGGACAGGTTCCTGGCCACCGGCGCCTACGCCCCGCTGCGGGAGGCGATCGCGGACAGCGCGCCGCCGGGCGGCCGGCGCATCCTGGACATCGGCTGCGGCACCGGCTACTACCTCGCCGGAGTGCTCGCGGAGCGGGAGGAGGCCCGAGGCCTCGGCGTCGACACCTCGGTGCGGGCCCTGCGCTTCGCCGCCCGGGCCCATGAGCGGGCCGCGGCGGCGAGCTGGGACGTGTTCTCCCGCTTCCCCCTCGCCGGCGGCTCGACGGATCTGGTGCTGGACGTGTTCGCCCCGCGCCACCCCGAGGAGTTCGCGCGCGTGCTCGCCCCGGGCGGTCATCTGCTGGTGGTGCGCCCCGCACCCGAGCATCTGGGCCAGCTGCGCGCGGCGGTGCCCGGGATGGTGGGGGTGGATCCGCGCAAGGAGGAGCGGCTGCGCGAGGCGCTGGATCCACTGTTCACCACGGTGAGCACGGCACCGGTGCGCTTCGAGGCGGCTCTCGATGCCGCTGCGGCACGGGACCTGGTGGCGATGACCCCGAGCGCCCGTCACGTGGGCGAGCAGGAGCTGCGGGCGCTGCTGACCGGCACCTCGGAGGTCACCGTCTCCGTGGTGCTCAGCCTGCACCGCCGCCGCTGAGCGGAGGCTCACCCGCCGGCGTCTCGGCGAGCTGCTCCGCGCTCGCCTAGGCTGGCGGCTCCGAGTCACCACCAGGGAAGAGGGAGCGCCCGTGGCCGATCGCCGCTGCGTATTCATCGATTTCGACGGCACCTTCGCGCATCGCGGCGTGGCCCCGCGGGCGCATGCGGAGGCCGTCCGCCGGGCGCGGCGCAACGGGCACGTGGTGCTGCTGTGCACCGGGCGCCCGAACTCGATCATCGCCCCGGAGGTCGCCGCCCTGTTCGACGGGGTGGTGGCCTCCGCCGGCGGCTGGATCCAGGTCGGGGAGACCCTGCTGAAGGACCAGCGGTTCCCCGAGCAGCTGGGCCGCCGCGCGGTCGAGGTGCTGCAGGGCCACGCCATCCCCTTCACCCTCGAGACCCCGGAGGCGCTGCTGTGCACTCCGCGCTCCGCCGAGGAGCTGCACGCACGGGTGCGGCCGCCCCTGCCGGAGGACGGCGTGGGCAACGGCCTGCAGGACCTCCTCGACGCGATCATCCTGCCCGAGGACCTGGCCTCCGCCTCGTTCGCGAAGATCTCCCTGTGGGGATCCCCGATCCGGGTCGAGCAGCTCGCCGCCGAGATCGGGCCCGAGGTCGGCGCCCTGCCCAACTCGATCACCGACGACACGAGCTCCGGGGAGCTGCACCTGCTCTCGGTCGACAAGGCCGACGGCGTCCGGGAGGTGGCCCGGCACCTGGGCATGGACCAGGCCTCGACGGTGGGGATCGGGGACGGCATGAACGATCTGGGGATGCTGCGCGCCACCGGCACCGCGATCGCCGTCGACGGCGCTCCGGAGGCCGTCCTCGAGGCCGCCGGCGGCGTGAGCGTCCCGGGACCGCGGGACCACGGCATCGTCACCGCCTTCGAGCGGCTCGGGATGCTCTGAGCCTGCTGCCGGCCGCCGCGCGGGGGCCGGGAGCCCGGCATCGGAGCAGCGGGGCGGTGCTCAGCGCCGGTGCAGCCCCATCAGCACCACTCCGATCGCGGTCGCCAGCGCCCCGGCGCCCAGCAGGATCACGCCCTGCGGCGTCATCGCGGCCTGGAAGCGCAGCTCGAACTCCTGGACGATCGGGCCCAGGAAGACCGCCTGGTCCACGGCATCGGGCACGACCGCCTCGACGCGGGTCCCGAGCCACCACACCGCCGCTCCGGCGAGGATCCCCCCGAGCCCGGCAAGGGCAAGGAGCGCGCGCCGGTGCCCGCCGATCAGCAGCGCGAGGGCCAGGAGCCCGAGCGCAACGGGACCTGCCCAGTGCGCCCACGGGCTGACGGCGGACAGCCCCGTCAGGAGAGGCACATCGGGGACGGTGGCCAGGGTGACGGTGGGGTCCTCCGGCCTGGGGATCTCGACCGGGAGGTGCTGCTCGACCGGTTCGAGGATCCGATCGATCGCGGGCGCCAGATCGACCTCGAGCGGGGAGGCGCCCGGGGTGAACAGGGCATGGTGCAGCTCGGACATGGAGGCCTCCCACAGCTCTCCGTACACGTCCGTGCCGGTCAGCTTCGCGGCCTGCTCCTCGGCCAGGGGCGTCAGCCGGTCCTGGAGCCAGCCCGGGACCCGGTCACCGCCGAGGATCTCGTCGACGGCGCTGTCGCTCATGGTGCGCTGGAACTCGGGGTCGTCGGCGAGCGGCGCGGTGACGGCCAGGAAGCCGTCGCGGTCGACGACGTTGTCGTGCACCCAGGTCGCCGGCAGCCAGAGTGCGCCGAGCACGGTGGCGCCCAGCAGCAGGGCGAGGGCGAGGAGGTCGCGGGCGGTGGTCACGCGCCCACGCTACCGGGACCGTGCTCCGTCGACATCCGCCTGCAGGCCCTGACGGCGTGTGAGGTCGCCCGCGGCGCGATCCGCGCGGCCGGCCCCTGCATGGGAGCGGCCCCGCCCCACCGGGAGGTGGGACGGGGCCGGAAGGGCGTGCGCGCTCAGCCGACGCGGATGAAGGTCCAGCTGCCGGAGTAGATGTTGCGCTCGGAGGTGTCGACGCGGGAGTTGCCGGCGTCGACGAACTGGTTGCCGCCCGCGTAGATGCCGATGTGGCCGGGCTTGTAGACCAGGTCGCCGGGCTTGGCCTCGGAACGCGGGATCACGGTGCCGGCAGCGGCCTGGCCGGCGGCG
Organism: uncultured Corynebacterium sp.; assembly: GCA_964535185.1. GTDB lineage: Bacteria > Actinomycetota > Actinomycetes > Actinomycetales > Dermabacteraceae > Brachybacterium. The sequence goes on along the minus strand of CAZHSL010000076.1, from coordinate 433 downwards.
CCGCGCGGGAGGTTGATGCCGTGCTGGGCGTAGACCCACTGGACGAAGCCGGAGCAGTCCCAGCCCGACGTGGAGGTGCCGCCGTAGACGTACGGGGTGCCGATGCCGGAGCGAGCGGTGGCGAGGATCGAGCTGCCCTTGGCGGCGGACGGCGCCGGTGCGGAGCTCTCCTCCTGCTCCTCGGAGGAGGAGGACGAGGAGGAGGACTCCCGGGAGGAGGACTCGTCGGAGGAGGAGGACTCCTGGGAGGAGTCGTCGTCACGGCTGGAGCGCTCCTCGGAGCGGGAGGAGCCGTCGTCCTCGCGGGTCTCGGTCTCGGCGGCCTCCTCGGCCTGCTGCTGCTCCTGCTGCTCGGCCTCGCGCTCGGCGGCGCGCTCAGCGGCTTCGCGCTCGGCGGCCTCCGCGGCGGCGATCTCCTCCTCCGTCGGGCCGA
>CAZHSL010000075.1:0-9190 GCA_964535185.1 uncultured Corynebacterium sp. | reverse complement strand
CGATCGAGCCCGCCGTCGCCCTCCACGAGGAGCCGCCGCAGGAGGCGCATGCGGTGGAGACGCTCTGGGGGAACGCCATCATCGAGGCCGAGGACTGGGCCGACGCCTTCGCCGCCCCGGACCCCGGAACCCCGCACAACCTGGCCCGCGAGCAGATCTGGGAGGAGCTCGCCGAGATCGTCGGCGCGCAGCTCGAGGGACACCCGGGACCCGACCCGGTCCGGACCGCGCTCGGACAGGACGAGGAGCTGGTCGAACGTGTGCACCGGGCCTGGCCGCTGCTGCAGGCCGCCGACGTGCTCGCGGACCTCTACGAGGTGCCCGCCTACCTGCGGCGCTGCGCCCCCTCGTTGAGCGAGGCGCAGAGGAGGCTGCTGCAGCGGGAGGAGCCGCGGCGCTGGACCCTCTCGGACCTGCCTCTCCTGGACGCCCTCCGGCACCGCCTCGGCGATCCCGGCACCGAGGCTCGTCGGCTCCGGCAGCGGGCCGCCCGCCGGGAGACCGTCGAGGAGATCGAGCTGATGGTCGACTACCTCATCGACAGCGACAGCTCCGACCTGAAGGAGATGTCCATGCTCCGCGGCGACGACCTGCGGAACGCCCTCGAGGACTCGACCCCCGTGGAGATCGCCCCGCCCGACGAGCTGGCCGGCCCCTTCGCCCACGTTGTCGTGGACGAGGCGCAGGAGCTGGACGATGCGCAGTGGGCGATGATCCTGCGCCGCTGCCCCTCACGCAGTCTCACCCTCGTCGGCGACCGGGCTCAGTCCCGGCACGGCATCGAGGCGAGTTGGCAGGAGCGGCTGGGCCGGACGGGGATGGACCGGGTGCGGATCGCGACGCTGTCGCTGAACTACCGCACCCCCTCCGAGATCATGGCGGAGGCCGGCCCGGTGATCCGCGCCGCGCTGCCGGACGCCGACGTGCCCACCTCGCTGAGGGACTCGGGGATCCCGGTGCGGTACGGCAGGCCCCAGGACCTCCCAGCGGTGCTGGAGGAGTGGCTCGGCGAGCACGAGGCGGGGACCGCGGCGGTCATCGCCGACAGCGGCGATCGCGCCGGCCCCGGCGCGCCGTACGGTCCCCGCGTGCGGGTGCTCACCCCGGACCTCGCCAAGGGCCTCGAGTTCGATCTCGTGGTGCTGGTGCGGCCCGAGTCCTACGGGGCCGGCACCGCGGGAGCCGTCGCCCGGTACGTGGCGATGACCCGCTCCACCCGGGAGCTGGTGATCCTGCGCGACTGAACGGAGCGCCGGCTCAGCGCACCCCGCGCATGCCGCGGCTGACGGGCTTCGCGATCAGCAGCATGACGATGCCGATCGTGATCGTCACCGCGCCCAGCGCGCCGAAGTAGGCGACCTCGTTCTCGGCCGAGTAGAAGGTGGCCAGCGCGCCGGAGAGGGAGGTGCCCAGCGCCACCGACAGGTTGTACAGCGCCATCATCATCACCGGGTAGGCGCGCGGCGCCAGCTTGGTGGCCAGCGACAGGCCGACGGGGGAGAGCCACAGCTCGCCGAACGTGGCGACCAGCATGATCATCGCGATCCACAGCACCGGCACGGAGACCACGGAGGCCATGGGCAGGAACAGCAGGAACGCGGAGCCCATCAGGATGATGCCCACCCCGAACTTGCGCGGGGTGCCGGGCTGGCGGGGGCCGAGCTTCGTCCACAGCGCCGCGAACAGCGGCGCGAGCACGATGATGAAGAACGGGTTGAAGGACTGCACCCAGGAGATCGGCATCTCCCAGCCCAGCAGCTCCCGGTCCAGCCGGGTGTCGGAGTACAGCGTGATCACCGTGAACTGCTGCTGGAAGAGGGCGAAGAACGCGGCGGTGCCGACGAACAGCGGGATGAAGGAGACCACCCGCGAGCGCTCGTCACGGTCCAGCTTCTTCGAGGTGAGCAGGAGCGCGAAGATCGCGATCGCACCGACGACGGCGAGGCCCGCCACGACGGTCGCGAGGTTCCCGGCATGCAGCGCCCCGGTGAGCACCAGCACGAGCACCAGCGCCACGGCACCGATGCCGATGCCGGCCCACAGCGGGTGCTGGGAGCGGGGCAGCGGATCGGGCACGGCGTGCACGCTCGCGGGCAGGCCCCTGCGGGTCAGCACGTACTGGGTCAGGCCCACGGCCATGCCGATCGCGGCGAGCCCGAAGCCGAGGTGGAAGCCCCACTGCTGCTGGGCGAAACCGGTCACCAGCGGGCCCAGCAGGCCGCCGATGTTGATGCCCATGTAGTAGATCGAGAAGCCGGCGTCCCGCCGCGGGTCATCGCGTGAGTAGAGGGAGCCGACCAACGTCGCGGCGGTGGACTTCAGACCTCCGGAGCCGACGCCCACCAGCAGCAGACCGGCCATCAGGCCGGGGATGCCGGGCACCAGCGCGAGCGCGATGTGGCCCAGCATGATCATCACGGCGCTGCCGAACAGGGTCCTCTCGGCACCCAGCAGGCGGTCGGAGACCAGCGCGCCCAGGATCGAGAAGAGGTACACCGAGCCGCCGTAGGCGCCGACGATGCCCAGGGCGACGGTCTCGTCGATCCCGAGACCGCCGTCGACGGCCGCGAAGTACATGTAGATCGCGAGGATGCCCTGCATCCCGTAGAAGCTGAACCGCTCCCACAGCTCCACGCTGAACAGGTTCGCCAGCGGGCCGGGCTGACCCAGGAAGGTGCGTCCGGAGGGGGTGTGGGCGTCCGGCTCGGGCGTCGGGGAGGCGACCCCGACGCCGGTGGCGCCGGAGAGCTCGGACCCGTTCGGTCGGCGATCGGGAGTCTCGGGAGAGTTCACGGGGAGCAATCCTGGGACATCCGCGTGCTTCAGCTCAACGCCGCGGACGCGGATGTGAGAAGTCAGTCCCCTGGACGGGTGTCAGGACGATGCGGTGGGGGAGAGGTCCGGCATCTCCCGGATGCCGAACTCGTGCTCGAGCACCCGCCGGGCGGCGTGCCACCCCGACATGCCGTGCACCCCGGGGCCCGGCGGGGTCGCCTGGGAGCAGAGGTACCAGCCGGTCCCGCCCAGCCGGTAGGGATCCCAGCGCGCGGTGGGGCGGGCGATCATCCCGGCCATCGTCACCCGGCCCATCGAGATGTCCCCGCCGACCAGTGCCGGGTTGTGCTCCGCCATCCGGGAGGCCGGGATGCCGCGGGCGGCGACGACCACGTCGCGGAACCCCGGGGCGAAGCGCTCGATCTGCGCGGTGACCAGCTCGGTGGGATCGGTGGTGTCCCCGGCGGGGACGTGCGCGTACGCCCACAGCGGCCGCAGCCCGCCGCGGATCCGCCCCGGATCGACCACGGAGGGGTCGCTGACCAGGGTCACCGGCCGTGCCGGGAGCTTGCCGGCGGCCACCTCCGCCTCGGCCCGGGCCATCTGGGCGCGGGTGCCGCCGAGGTGCTGGGTGCCGGCCTCGGCCACCTCCGCATCCCGCCACGGCACCGGGCCGGAGAGCACGAAGTCGACCTTCGCTGCGCCGTCCCCGTGCGGGAAGCGCCGCAGCGCCCTCTCGAGCGGGGCCGGGAGCCGCTGGGCGAGGATGTCGGCGGCCGCGGGCGCGGGCGTGTCCAGCAGCACCGCGCGTGCGGCCGGCACGTCCCGCCAGGTGCGTACGCGATGACCGGTGAGGATGTGCCCGCCGTGGGCCCGCAGGTCGGCCACCAGCGCGTCGATGATCGACTGGGAGCCGCCGATGGGGATCGGCCAGCCGACGCCGTGGGCGATCGTGCCGAGCAGCCCGGCGGTCGCGGCCATCGCGAGGGAGGGCAGCGGGCCGATCGCGTGCGCCGCCACCCCGCCCAGCAGCGCCCGCGCCCGCTGCGTGTGGAAGGGGGCGCCCCAGGCGGCGGTGCCCTGCAGGCCGACGAGTGCGCCGAACAGGGGGGCCGCCAGGAGCGTGCCCGGGGTCAGCAGCGCCGGCGGGATCGAGCGCTTGTCCCCGAGGGCGAGCTCGACCACCAGGTCCTGGCGGCGCGAGAGCGCACCGAGCGTCGCCTTCCAGGCGGGCCCGTCGGTTCCGAGCCCGTCGGCGGTGCGCTCCACGTCGCGCCACGCGATCGCGGCCGGTTCGTCGTCCAGCGGCTGTGCGTAGGAGGCGGCCGGCGCGACCGCCCGGACGCCGCGGGCGGCCACGTCGAAGGCGCTGAAGAACGGGCTCGCCACCGCGAGCGGATGAGCCGCCGAGCAGATGTCGTGCACGATCCCGGGCGCGAGCCCCAGGTCGAGGGTGCGGGCGCCGCCGCCGATCGTCGTCTCGGACTCGAGCACCTGGACGCGCAGGCCCGCCCGGGCGAGGGTGACCGCCGCGGCGAGTCCGTTCGGACCGGATCCGACGACGGCGACATCGACCTCGGGGACGGCAGGGACGCTCATCCCCCCAGCCTAGAGCAGGGGCGATGCTCACCCCCACGGTATTTACGGAACGGCGTTGTAGCGTAATGTGGGGGTATGCAGACCGCGACCGACCAGACCCGCCCCGCCGACGCCCCCGCGAAGCGCCCCGCCAGGAAGCAGGCCGTGCTCGAGGTGCTTGGCAAGACCAGGCTCTCGCCCCGCCTGCTGCGCCTTACCCTCGGCGGTGAGGGGTACAGCGCGCTGAACCGCAACGAGAACACCGACGCCTACGTCAAGCTGCTGCTGCCCGACCCCGCCTCCGGTCTGCACCCGCCCTACGACATGGACGCGCTGCGCGAGCACAGTCCCGAGCTGATGCCCGCCCGCCGCACCTACACCGTGCGCCACTGGGACGACGAGAAGCAGCGCATCGACGTCGACGTGGTGCTGCACGGAGAGGGTGAGGACAGCGGGATCGCCGCCCGCTGGGCGGACGCGGCCCAGCCCGGGGACCTGGTCGCCATGAACGGCGCCGGCGGCGGCTACACCCCGCAGCCCGAGACCCGCCGCCACCTGCTGATCGGGGACCATGCCGCGCTTCCCGCGATCGCCGCTGCGCTCGAGTCCATGGACGCGGACGCCTCCGGCCTGGCGATCATCCACCTCGACCACGAGGAGGACCGCCTCGAGCTCGAGCGCCCCGACGGCGTCGAGCTGCGCTGGGTCATCGGCCCGCAGGAGGCGCTGGTGCGGACGGTGCAGGAGCTGGACCTCTCGGACCACGAGGGGCTCCAGGTGTTCTGCCACGTCGAGCGCGGCACCACCAAGCAGCTGCGGAAGGTGCTCGTCAAGGACGCCGGCATCCCGCGCCCGCAGATCTCGATCTCCGCCTACTGGGCGCTGGGCCGCATCGAGGACCAGTTCCAGGCCGAGAAGCGCGAGCCGATCGGGAAGATCGACGACTGAGCCGGGCCCGCCGATCATGGACCTGCGCACCGGTGACGACGGACTGGCGCGGCCCGCCTGGGCGTCCGTCCACGACGACCTGCGCGAGTACTACGACACCGAGTGGGGCATGCCGGTGCGGGACGAGCGCGGCGTCTTCGAACGGCTCGCCCTGGAGGGGTTCCAGTCCGGGCTGAGCTGGGCCACGATCCTGCGCCGCCGCGAGGGCTTCCGCCGCGCCTTCGCCGGTTTCGACGTGGACGCCGTGGCGGCCTTCGACGGGACGGACGTGGACCGGCTGCTCGCCGACGAGGGCATCATCCGCCACCGCGGCAAGATCGAGGCGACCATCGGCAACGCCCGGGCGACGATCGACCTGCGAGGGGAGCTCGGGCCCGGCACCACCCTCGCGGACCTCGTCTGGGCCCACCGCCCCGAACGCACCCCCATGCCGGCGACCGCCGCGGACGTGCCCACCACGAGCCCCGAATCGGTGGCGCTGGCCGCGCAGCTCAAGCGCCGCGGCTTCCGCTTCGTCGGCCCCACCACGATGTTCGCCCTGATGGAGGCCCTCGGCGTGGTGGACACCCACCTGCTGGACTCGCATCGCCGCGGCAGCTCCGGGGTGTGGGCGGCCGACGGCACCCCTGTCGCGGAGAGCCACACTCCGTCATAGATCTCGCTCCCCGCGGCGCGGTCGACCGACGATGAGGAGGTCAGGACCGCACAGAGGGAGGAGCAGCGATGAGCACCGAGGCGATCCATGCAGGATGGGACCCCGCCGCCGACGGCCACCGAGCGCTGACCCCGCCCGTCCACACCGCGAGCGCCTACGCCCAGACCTCCCACGCCGCGCTGAAGGCCCTGTTCCAGCGGCGGGGTAGCGGCTTCGCCTACTCCCGCTCCGGCAACCCCACCACGGCCGTGCTGGAGCAGCGCATCACCGCCCTCGAACGCGGGATCGGCGCGATCGCGGTCGCCTCCGGGCAGGCGGCGACCACGATCGCCCTGTACGCGCTGGCCGCCCCGGGCGGGCACGTCGTGGCCTCCTCCCGGCTGTACGGCGGCACCACCGAGCTGCTCGACGACACGCTCGCCGAGGCCGGGGTGCGCTGCACCCTCGTGGACCCCTGGGACCTCGAGGCATGGGAGGCCGCCTTCACCGCCGACACCCGGGCCGCGATCGTCGAGTCGATCGCCAACCCCGGCGCGCAGCTGCTGGACCTGCCCGCGCTCAGCGCCATCGCCCACGCCCACGACGTGCCCGTGGTCGTCGACTCCACCCTGGCCAGTCCCGCCCTGTACCGCCCCGGCGAGCACGGTGCCGACGTGGTCGTCCACTCCGCGACCAAGTACCTGTGCGGGCACGGCACCACCCTCGCGGGGCTGATCGTGGACACGGGGCGCTTCGACCCGCGGCGATGTCCGCACCGATGGCCGCAGCTGACCGGGAGGAACCGGCGCTTCGGCGTCACCTTCGCGGACGAATACGAGCGCGGCGGATCGGGCCTGCTGGCCTACGCCCGCGCCAAGTACGTCACCGACTTCGGCACCGCCCTGCCTGCCGCGAGCGCCCAGCAGATCCTGGTCGGGATCGAGACCCTCGACCTGCGCATGCGCAAGGTCAGCGCCGACGCCGCCGCGCTCGCGGCACGACTGCACGGCAGGGCCGGTGTGGCCCGCGTCGAGCACCCCTCGCTGCCCGGCCGGGCCGACGCCCCGCTCGCGGCCCGCGACTTCCCGCACGGCACCTCCGGGGTGTTCTGCCTCGAGCTGGAGGGCGGGGAGCCCGCCGCCGCCGCGTTCTGCGATGCGCTGTCGCTGTGGCGCATCGCGGTGAACATCGGCGACGCCCGCTCACTGGTGTGCCATCCGGCGAGCACCACCCACTGCCACCTCAGCGACGCCCAGCGGGAGGCGTGCGGGGTGGGACCGGGCACCGTGCGGCTCAGCGTGGGGCTCGAGGACCTCGAGGACCTGTGGACCGATCTCGACCAGGCCCTGCATGTCGCCCACGCCGCCGCGCAGGAGACCACCGCAGCGGCGTGACGTGGGTCGTGCTGCGGAACATCGTTCCTCCGCACGCGTTGGGCCCGGTATGGACGAGGATGCGCGCACCGTGGACGTGGTGGTGATCGGCGCCGGGCAGGCGGGTCTGTCCGCCGCCCACCACCTGCAGCGGCACGGCGACCTGAGCTGGGTGATCCTCGACGCCGAGGAGGGACCCGGGGGCGCCTGGCGCCACCGCTGGGAGAGCCTGACCATGGCGACGGTCAACGGCATCCGCGAACTGCCCGGCATGCCCGCGGTCGAGGCGGCCGACCACCAGCCAGCACGCCTCGCCGTACCGGACTACTTCGCCCGGTTCGAACACAGGTTCCAGGTGCCGATCCAGCGGCCGGTGCGGGTGACCCGCGTCGAGGAGGACCCCACCGCCGACGGTGCGCGGCCGCGGCCCCTGCTCGTGCACTCGATCGGACCGGACGGGACCAGGAGGGCACCGCTGCGCACCCGGGCGGTGCTGAACGCCACCGGCACCTGGACCCGGCCGTTCGTGCCCGCCTACCCGGGCGCCGCCGAGTTCCGCGGGCACCAGCTGCACACCGCCGACTACCGCCGCGCCGAGGACTTCACCGGTGCGCGGGTCGGGATCATCGGCGGCGGGATCAGCGCCCTCGACCACCTGCTCGAGATCGCCGAGGTCGGGCAGACCTTCTGGTACACCCGCCGCGAGCCCGTCTTCCAGGACGAGCCCTTCACCCAGGAGCACGGGCGCGAGGCCGTCGCCGGCGTCGCCGAGCGGGTCCGCGACGGCCTGCCGGTGCGCAGCGTGGTGTCCGCGACGGGCCTGATCCTCACCCCCGAGCTGCGCCGGGCGCAGCGCCGCGGCCTCCTGGCCCGTCGGCCGATGTTCACCGCGATCACCCCGGACGGCGTGCGCGAGCAGGACGGGAGCGAGACAGCGCTGGACGTCCTGCTGTGGGCCACGGGGTTCCGCCACGAGCTGCGGCACCTGCGGCCGCTGTCCCTGCACAACGCCCGCGGCGGCATCACCATGGACGGCACGGCCGTCGCCGACGACCCGCGCATCCATCTGCTCGGCTACGGGCCCAGCGCCTCCACCATCGGTGCCAACCGTGCAGGCCGTGCGGCGGTGAACCGGCTGCGCAAGGACCTCGCCCGAGCGGCCGCGCCCGCCTAGGGTGGAGGCCATGGACACCTCTTCCGCCCCGCTGCCGCACCTGCCCGAGGACGGGGTGCGGCGCGTGCTGTGCATCGTCGCCCACCCCGACGACATGGAGTACGGCGCCTCGGCCGCCGTCGCCGCGTGGACCGCGGCCGGCATCGAGGTCAGCTACCTGCTGCTCACCCGCGGCGAGGCCGGGATGGCCGAGGCCCCGGAGAGCGTCGGGCCGCTGCGCGAGCACGAGCAGCGCCGCGCCTGCGCCCGGGTCGGTGTCGAGGACCTGCGCTACCTCGACCATCCCGACGGGATGCTCGAGGGCGGGCTCGCGCTGCGGCGCGACATCGCGCGCGTGGTGCGCCAGGTGCGTCCCGACCTCGTGCTCACCGCCAACTTCGAGGTCGAGGCGTACGGCGGGCTCAATCAGGCCGACCACCGCGTGGCGGGCCTGGCCGCGGTCGACGGCACCCGCGACGCGGCCAACCCCTGGGTGTTCCGCGAACTGGCCGAGCAGGAGCACCTCACGCCCTGGCGGGCCCGGGCGCTGCTGGTGGCGGGCCACCCGCAGCCCACCCATGCCAAGCACGTCGGCCCCGACGAGGTGCAGGCCGCCGTCGAGTCGCTGCAGGCGCACGAGGCGTACCTCGCCCACGTCGAGGGGCACCCGCTGCCCGAGGAGTTCATCCCCGGCATCCTGCGCGACGGGGGAGCGGCCGCCGGGAGCGA
>CAZHSL010000074.1:0-9420 GCA_964535185.1 uncultured Corynebacterium sp. | reverse complement strand
GCAGCGGGCCTCAGACGCCCCGCAGCTCCCGCGGCAGCGACTCGAGCAGCTGCAGCCACAGCTCGGACGCGGTCGGGAAGCTCGGCACCGCGTGGCGCAGCACGTGCACCGGCACCTGGCCGACGATCGCGATCGTCGCAGCGTGCAGCATCTCGGCGGCCTCGGGCCCCACGAACGTGGCACCGAGCAGCGTCCGTGCGGAGCGGTCCACCACGAGCTGGGCGGTGCCGGTGACGTCGTCGCGCAGCAGCGCGGACCCGGCCGCACCGCCGAAGGGCACCTGCGCCGTGACCACCTCGTGCCCGGCCTCGCGAGCGGCCTGCTCGGTGAGGCCGACGGACGCGACCTGCGGGTCGGTGAACACCACCTGCGGCACCGGGACGCTCTGCGGGACCGGTTCGAGCGCCTCGCCGGTGGCGCCGGCACGGATCGCCTGCCCGATCACGCGGGCCCGGTACTTGCCCCAGTGGGTCAGCGGCGCCTCCCCGCTCGCATCGCCCACCACCTGCAGCCATTCCGGCAGGGGAGCGCCGGTGGCGTCGTCGGAGACGGTGGTCTCGGTGCCGGTGACGTCCTCGGCGGTGAGGCCGAGGGAGTCCAGCCCCACATCCTCCAGCCGGGGCCGACGGCCGGTCGCGGCCAGCAGCTCGTCGCAGCCCACCGTGCGCCGCCCGTCCGCGTCCTCGACCTGCAGCGTGATCCGCCCACCGTGGATCCGGCCCAGCCCGGTCTCCTCGGCGCCCTCGCGCTCGCCGGAGACGACGAAGGCCCCGAGCTCGACGGTGACGCCGAGCGCCTCGAGCGCCTCCTGCACATGGGCGGCGGCGAAGGGCTCGTAGCCGGTCAGCAGCGAGGAGCCGCGCACCAGCAGGCGCACCGTCGAGCCGAGCGCCGCCATCCACGTCGCGGCCTCGACCGCGACCACGCCCCCGCCCACGATCACCAGCTCGCCCGGCACCTCGCGCACCCCTGTCACGTCCCGCGAGGTCCAGGGCAGCAGCTCCTGCAGCGGGCCGGGCACGTGGGCCCGGGACCCGGTCGCGATCACCATGGCGCGCCGGGCCCGGATCCGGGTGGGGGCGGCAGCCCCACCGGCGCCGCCGGCGCTGTCCGTCCCGCCGGTGCTGTCGGTTCCGCCGGTGCTGTTGGTCCCGCCGGCGCCGCCCTGCCCGCCGGCTGCCTCGACCAGCACCTCGCGCTCGCCGACGATCCGGCCGTGCCCGCGCACCACCTGGATGCCCGCGCCCTCGGCCCAGTCCACCTGACCGGAGTCGTCGTAGTGGGAGACCCACGCATCGCGCCGCAGCAGCAGCGCGTCCCGGTCCACCTGCGGGGTGGTGATCCCCGGCAGGTGCGCGGCGGTGTCCGCGACGGCGGGCGGGCGCAGCAGCGCCTTCGAGGGGATGCACGCGTAGTAGGAGCATTCACCGCCCAGCAGCTCGCCCTCGACGACCACCGCGGTGAGGTCCGTGCCCTCGATCGCGTACTGGGCGACGTTCTCGCCGACGGGCCCGCCGCCGAGCACGACGACGTCGGCGGTGAGGTCGGTGGGGTCGGTGCGGTCGGTGGGGGCGGTCGGGTCGGCTGTGGGAGCAGAGGGATCGTGGTCGGCCATGTCCGGGACGGTACGCCGCGGACGGCTCCACGTCACGGGTGCGGACCGGACGACCCGGCAGCGCCCTCGGCCCGGCCGACCCTGCAGCCTCGGCCCGGCAGCTGTGCCTGCGCCTGGCTCAGCACCGAGGTCACCTGGCCCACCAGATTCCTGACGTATGTGTGAGTTGAACGCCGTATGGGCGTTCAACTCACGTGGAGGGCAGGTTTCTGGTGGCCGCCCACCCCGGTCCGGGTGGCCGGCCCCGGCCCGGGTGGCCGCCCACCCCGGCCCCGGGTGGCCGCGCACCCCGGGGCCGGACGTCAGAACGGGTTCGGGGTGAGCGTGTACTTCGTCTCGAGGTACTCGTGGATGCCCTCGGCGCCGCCCTCGCGGCCCAGGCCCGACATCTTCCAGCCGCCGAACGGCGCCGCGGCGTTGGAGACCACGCCGACGTTCAGCCCCAGCATCCCGCTCTCCAGCAGCTCGATCATCCGCTGCCCGCGGGCGAGGTCCGTCGTGAAGACGTAGGAGACCAGCCCGAACTCGGTGCCGTTGGCCAGCCGCACCGCCTCCTCCTCGGTGTCGAAGGGGACGATCGCGAGCACCGGGCCGAAGATCTCCTCGCGCAGCAGCTCGCTGCCCTCGCGCACGTCGGTGAGCACGGTGGCCTCGAAGAAGGTGCCCTCGCCCTCGACCCTGTTCCCGCCGGTGGTGAGCGTCGCGCCGCGCTCGAGGGCGTCGGAGACCAGCGACCCGGCCTTGTCCACCGCGTCCTCGTCGATCAGCGGGCCGATCCTCACGCCCTCCTCGGTGCCGCGGCCCATCCCGAAGCCGGTGACCTCCTCGGTGACGCGGCGGGCGAACTCGTCGGCGACCGAGCGGTGCACGATGAAGCGGTTCGCGGCGGTGCAGGCCTGGCCGATGTTGCGGAACTTCGCCTGCAGCGCGCCCTCGACCGCGGCGTCGAGGTCGGCGTCCTCGAACACCACGAAGGGGGCGTTGCCGCCGAGCTCCATCGAGGTGCGCAGCACGCCGGGCGCCGCCTGGGACAGGAGCTTCCGCCCCACCTCGGTGGAGCCGGTGAAGGAGAGCTTGCGCAGCCGCGGGTCGGCGAGGATCGGCTCGGAGACGGTGCTCGAGGAGCTCGAGGTGACCACGTTGACCACGCCCTCGGGCAGCCCGGCCTCCTCGAGCAGCTTCACGAAGAGCAGCGTGGTCAGCGGCGTGAGCTGCGCGGGCTTGATCACCACGGTGCAGCCGGCCGCGAGCGCGGGGGCGATCTTGCGCGTCGCCATCGCGAGCGGGAAGTTCCACGGGGTGATGAGATAGCACGGCCCCACCGGGTGGCGCGAGACGATCGCCCGCCCCGTGTTCTCGGGGTTCGGGCCGTAGCCGCCCTGGATGCGCACCGCCTCCTCGCCGAACCAGCGCAGGAACTCCCCGCCGTAGGTGACCTCGCCGCGGGATTCGGCCAGCGGCTTGCCCATCTCGAGCGTCATCAGCAGGGCGAAGTCCTCGGCCCGCTCGGTGAGCAGGTCGAAGGCCCGCCGCAGCAGCTCGCCCCGCTCCCGGGCCGGGGTGCGCGACCAGGCGGGGAACGCGTCGGCGGTCGCATCCATCGCGGCCTGCGCATCGGCGCTCGAGGCCGACGCGATGGTGCGGAGCACCTCGCCGGTGGCGGGGTCGCGGACGTCGAGGGTCTCCCCGCCCTCCGCGGCGCGCCAGCGCCCGCCGATGAACAGCTCCTGGGGGACGCTCGCCAGCAGCTCCTGCTCACGCTTCTCGCTCATGGTTCTCCTTCGAGTCTCGTGATCCGCCGGGGGTCAGGGTGCGGCGGTGGCGGTGCGCGCCCCGGCCGGCAGCAGATGCCCTCGGAAGAACTCTGCCAGTCCTGCGGTGTCGGTCAAGGGGAAGACCCCGGCGACGTACTGGTCGGGGCGCACCACCACCACGGCGCCGTCCCGCGAGATGCCGCGGGTGGCGAAGATGTCCACCGGGTCGAAGAACGCGGGGTCGCGGCGGTCGGTGGCGTAGACCCGCTCGTAGTCGGCGAGCCGGAACGGGCCGGACCGGGAGCGGAAGATCTCCGGCGCGTCGGTGACCTCCATGTCATGGTGTCCCTGCTGGTAGATCGCCTTGATGTCGAACAGGGCATCGAGGTCCGCGCCGTGCGGGGTGTGCACGGCGACGGGGGAGTCGGGCGCGGTGAGCATCCAGTCCGCCCACCGCCGCAGCGCCGATCCGTCGGCCGACGGGGCGGCGGGATCGGCGAAGGCGTACAGCCGCCAGCGGCCGTCGGCCCGGGCGTGGTGGCCGAGGTGGACGGGGTTCGCATCGCACACGCGGACCACTCGTTCGGACCTGAACCGCTTGCCGATCGGGTACCCCGTCGCGAGCTCCTGGCCGACCCCCTCGCGGGTGATCATCGAGCCCGTGTACTCGGTCATGAAGCCGGCCGGGAACTCGGCGGTGCGGACGTAGAACTCCGCGACCTCGCCCGGCGAGCCGAGCTCCTCGGGCTTCTTCGCCATCAGCGCGGACCATTCGCGGTCGAAGTCGATCAGCTCCTGCGCGACGACCTGCCGCTCGAGGGAGTAGGTGTCCAGCAGCGAGGCGGGGCTGCGGCCGCTGAGCACGTGCCCCAGCTTCCATGCGAGGTTGAAGCCGTCCTGCATCGAGACGTTCATGCCCTGGCCGGCCTTGGCGGAGTGGGTGTGGCAGGCGTCCCCGGCGATGAACACGCGCGGGGTGCGGGTGCCGCGCTCGGCGTCCAGCACGTCGTCGAAGCGGTCGGTGAGGCGGTGGCCCACCTCGTAGATGCTGTGCCAGGCCACGTCCCGCACCTCGATCGTGTACGGGTGGAGGATCTCGTTGGCCTGGGCGATGACGGCCTCGAGCGGGGTGCGCCGCACGGCCCCGCCGTCGTCCTCGGCGACGGTGCCGAGGTCCACGTACATGCGGATGAGGTACCCGCCCTCGCGCGGGATGAGCAGGATGCTGCCGCCGTCGTGGGACTGGATCGCGCACTTGGTGCGCACGTCGGGGAAGTCGGTGTCGTACAGGATGTCCATGACGCCCCAGGCGTGCAGCGCCTTGTCGCCCTCCATGGTGCAGCCGATGGCCCGGCGCACCGACGAGTGGGCGCCGTCGCAGCCGCAGACGTACTTCGCGCGCACGGTCCGCTCGACGCCCTCGTCGGGCCCGGCGGTGCGGCGCAGGGTCACCGCGACGGGATGCTCCTCGCCCTCGGTGACGGTGAGCTCGCCGGTGAACTCCCAGCCGTAGTCGGGCGCGATGCGGGCCGGGCCGCGCCGGGCGGCCTCGAGATAGTAGTCCAGCACGCGGGCCTGGTTGACGATCAGGTGGGGGAACTCGCTGACCCCGCGGATGTCGTCGTCGGTGCGGGAGGTGCGGATGATGTGCCGCGGGTTCTCCGGGTCCGGGCCCCAGAAGTTCATCTCGGTGATCCGGTAGGCCTCGGCGATGATCCGCTCGGCGAAGCCGAAGGCCTGGAAGGTCTCCACCGAGCGGGCCTGGATGCCGTCGGCCTGGCCCAGCTCGAGCCGGCCCGGGCGGCGCTCGATGATGCGGGTGCTGACCTCCGGGTACTGCGCGAGCTGGGCGGCGGCGATCACGCCCGCCGGGCCGGAGCCCACGATCAGCACGTCCATCGTCTCGGGCAGCTCCTCGGGTCGGTCGAGGCCGGTGCCGGCGGCGGGCGCGACCCGCGGTTCGGTCGAGACGTAGCCGTGGTGGTGGAACTGCATCGTCCTGCCTTTCCTTCCGCCGGAGCGGGACCGTGCGCCTCTGCCCGGGACGCGGACCGTATACGTTCTGTGATCCGCCGACGGCGCCGACGAGGGGGCCGCGGAGGAGGCCCAGGCGCTCCCGCAGCCCCTCGCACGACTCCACAGCGGTGCTCTCCGGTCGAGGACGACGTCGTCCCGTTGCCCGCCGCCGCCTGCGGTGACGGTTGTCACAGTGATGCACATCGTATACGCTTTCGGATGTTCCGCAAGAGCAACGTCGCCAGCGAGGAGCATGATGGCCCTCTCTCCCGAGCCCGCCGACCGCCGGTTCGCCGCCCTGCCGGGGCGCCCGGGGAAGATCATCGCGGTGCACCTGGCCTACGCCTCGCGCGCCGCTCAGCGCGGCCGCCGCCCCGCCGCCCCCTCGTACTTCCTCAAGCCCGCCAGCTCCGTGGCCGGCACCGGCGGCACCCTCGAGCGCCCCGCCGGCACGGAGCTGCTGGCCTTCGAGGGCGAGATCGCCCTCGTGATCGGCACCCCCGCCCGCCACGTCGGGCTCGAGCGGGCCTGGGACCACGTGGGCTGGGTGACCGCCGCGAACGATTTCGGCGTCTACGACCTGCGCCGCAACGACAAGGGCTCGAACCTGCGCAGCAAGGGCGCGGACGGCTTCACCCCGATCGGTCCGCGGCTGCTGGACGCCCGCACCCTCGACCCGGCCGCTCTGCGCGTGCGCACCTGGGTCGATGGTGAGCTCGTGCAGGAGGACTCGACCGACACCCTGCTCTTCCCCCTCGCGCAGTTCGTCGCCGACCTGTCCCAGCACCTCACCCTCGAACGCGGCGACGTGATCCTCACCGGAACCCCGGCGGGCTCCACCGTCGTCGGCCCCGGCGCGGTGATCGAGGTCGAGGTCGACGCGCCCACAGCCCCCGGCGCCCCTGCCACGGGCCGCCTGCGCACCACGGTCGCGCAGAGCAGGGTGCCCCTCGACCCCGCCCTCGGCTCTCTGCCCGCGGCCGACGACACCCAGCGCGAGGAGGCCTGGGGCTCCCGCGCGGCCGCCGGGCTCCCGCCGCTCGTCGAGGAGGGGGCCGACGGAGTCACCGGCCGGTTCGTGCTCAGCGCGGCGCAGCGCGAGAAGCTCGAGGCGGCCCCCGTCGCCGGTCTCAGCGCGGCGCTGCGCAAGCGCGGCCTGCACCACTGCCTGCTCGACGGGCTGACCCCGATGCACCCGGATCGCAAACTCGTGGGCACCGCGAGGACCCTCCGCTTCGTCCCCGCGCGCGAGGATCTGTTCGCCTCCCACGGCGGCGGGTTCAACACCCAGAAGCAGGTCTTCGACAGCGTCGGCGAGGGGGAGGTCATCGTCATCGAGGCCCGGGGGGACTCCGGCGCGGGCACGCTCGGAGACATCCTCGCCCTGCGCGCCGCGCACCGCGGAGCCGCCGGCGTCGTCACCGACGGCGCCATCCGGGACTACGACGCCGTGGCCGAGGTGGGCCTGACCGCCTTCTCCGCCGGCGCCCACCCCTCGGTGCTGGGCCGGCGCCACGTCCCCTGGGACAGCGATGTGGCCGTCGCCTGCGCCGGCGCGACCGTGCTGCCGGGAGACGTGATCGTCGGCGACTCCGACGGCCTGGTCGTCATCCCGCCGGCCGTGCTCGACGAGATCGTCGAGGCGACGCTCGAGAACGAGGAGCGCGACGCGTGGATCGCCGCGCGCATCGCCGAGGGCGAGGCGATCGAGGGGCTGTTCCCGATGGACGAGGCATGGAAGACGCGGTACGCGGCATGGCGACGCGAGAGCTGACGGCGCAGACCGCCCGGGCGGTGAGCAAGTCGCAGCGGGCCTACGAGTGGGTGCGCGAGCGGATCCTGCGCCAGGAGTTCACCCCCGGCTACCGCCTGGTGCTCTCCGCGATCGGGAAGGAGCTCGACATGAGCGTGGTCCCGGTGCGCGAGGCCGTGCGCCGACTCGAGGCCGAGGGCCTGGTCGTGTTCGAGCGCAACGTCGGCGCGCGCGTGGGCATGATCGACCGCGCCGGCTACGAGGAGGCGATGGAGTCCCTGGCCGTCCTCGAATCCGCGGCGATCAGCCGCGCCGCCGCCCACCTCGACGCCGCGACGCTGCGCCGCGCGCGCGAGGTCAACGAGGTGATGCGGGGGAGCCTGGACCACTTCGACGCGCACATGTTCACGGCGCTGAACCAGCAGTTCCACGCCCTGCTCTACCGCGCCTGCCCGAACCGGCACCTGGTGGACCTCACCGAGACCGAGTGGTCCCGGCTGGGGACCCTGCGGGACTCCACCTTCGCCTTCATCCCCGACCGGGCGCCCGAGTCCGTCCGCGAGCACGACCACATCCTCGACCTCATCGAGGCCGGGACCGCCGCGGAGGAGATCGAGCACGCCTGCCGCCTCCACCGCGGGCGGACCCTGTCCACCTACCTCGACCTGGGGGAGACCGAGGCGCCGCCCTCGCGCCTGCCGGCCTCGCACCCGGCGCCCTGAGCCCGTCGGCCGGAGCCGTCCGTCGGCCGGAGTCGCCGCCCCCGTACCGCACACCCCACCGCGCAAGGAGCATCATGGCCGTCCCCGCCGCCACCAAGCCCGCGAACCTGCCCGCCGCGATCCAGCACTTCATCGGCGGCGCCCATGTCGACTCCCTCGACGGCGACACCTTCGACGTGCTCGACCCCGTCTCCAACCGGCCCTACCTGAAGGCCGCCTCCGGCAGGAGGGCCGACGTCGACGCCGCCGTCGCCGCCGCGAAGGATGCCTTCGAGACCGGTCCCTGGCCGACGATGCTGCCCCGCGAGCGCTCGCGGGTGCTGCACCGGATCGCCGACGTCGTCGAGTCCCGCGGCGAGGAGCTCGCCGCGATGGAGTGCTACGACACCGGGCTGCCGATCACCCAGGCCCTCGGCCAGGCCCGCCGCGCCGCCGAGAACTTCCGCTTCTTCGCGGACCTGGTCGTGGCCCAGCACGACGACGCCTTCAAGGTGCCCGGCCGGCAGGCCAACTACGTCAACCGCAAGCCGATCGGCGTCGCGGGCCTGATCACGCCCTGGAACACCCCCTTCATGCTCGAGTCCTGGAAGCTCGCCCCCGCGATCGCGACCGGCAACACCGTGGTGCTCAAGCCCGCCGAGTTCACGCCGCTGTCGGCCTCGCTGTGGCCCGGGATCCTCGAGGAGGCCGGCGTCCCCGCGGGCGTGGTCAACATCGTCCACGGCTACGGCGAGGAGGGCTTCGCCGGCGACTCGCTGGTCAGGCACCCGGACGTCCCGCTGATCTCCTTCACCGGCGAGTCCCGCACCGGTCAGATGATCTTCGCCAATGCCGCGCCGTGGCTGAAGGGCCTGTCGATGGAGCTGGGCGGGAAGTCCCCGGCCGTCGTCTTCGCCGACGCGGACCTCGAGGCCGCGATCGACGCGACCGTCTTCGGCGTCTTCTCCCTGAACGGGGAGCGCTGCACCGCCGGGTCGCGGATCCTCGTCGAGCGCAGCATCTACGACGAGTTCGTCGAGCGCTACGCCGCCCAGGCCGACCGCGTGCGGGTGGGCCTGCCGGAGGACCCGGCCACCGAGGTGGGCGCGCTCGTGCACCCCGAGCACTACGAGAAGGTCATGAGCTACGTCGAGATCGGGAAGCAGGAGGCGCGCCTGGTCGCCGGCGGCGACCGCCCCGAGCAGTTCCCCGAGGGCAACTTCGTGCGGCCGACGGTCTTCGCCGACGTCGACCCGTCGGCCCGGATCTTCCAGGAGGAGATCTTCGGCCCGGTCGTGGCGATCACCCCCTTCGACACCGACGAGGAGGCGCTCCGCCTGGCCAACGACACGACGTACGGGCTCGCCGCCTACATCTGGACCAACGACCTGAGGCGCTCGCACAACGTCGCGCAGAGCATCGAGGCCGGAATGGTCTGGCTGAACTCGAACAACGTGCGCGACCTGCGCACCCCCTTCGGCGGCGTGAAGGCCTCCGGACTGGGGCACGAGGGCGGCTACCGCTCCATCGACTTCTACACCGACCAGCAGGCCGTGCACATCAACCTCGGCGAGGTCCACA
>CAZHSL010000073.1:0-9465 GCA_964535185.1 uncultured Corynebacterium sp. | reverse complement strand
CTTTCCGGCCAGGAGGGCGAGTGCCCGCCGATCATCGCAGACCGGGCTGACCGTCAGGGCGTCCGCTCGGGTCCCGGAGGGGTCAGTCTTCGGCCGTCGGGTACGGCGTCAGCACCACCTGATCCCTCTCGTAGGCGTCGCTCTGGATGACGACGTGCCCGCTCACCGGGTGGTTCTCCCGGTAGTCCGTTCGAAACGTCACCGGGAGCTCGCTGGGGAGGCCCGCGAGGAGTGTGCGGAGCTCATCAATCGTCATAGGAATCCTGTCTTCTGCAGCGCTGGGGCACCTCAGGTGGCACATTAGCGGTGCTGCCCCGTGCCACATGAGGTGCCCAGCGGGCGGTCGGCCAGCGCCCGACGATCAGACCTTCTCGACCCCGGCCGCGGAGAAGTGGACGACCTTCCCGCCCAGCTCCTCCTGCGCGGCGTCGGCGAACGCGAGGTCCTCCTGGTCAGTGCCGTCCACGAGGACCACCCACTTCCCGGACTGCACGGCGTAGCCCTCGCTGTCCTGCTCGGCCATCGCCTCGAGGAACTCCTCGCCCTTGACGTCGTGGGGGACGACCGCCGCGATCGAGACGTTGTCATCGCCGAGCTGGCAGTCGCCCTCGACCGTGTCGAAGGCCGGGAAGCCGTCGGCGACCTCGCCCTCCATGTAGGAGTCGAAGTCGTCGGAGTCGACCGTGTCGCAGCCGATCTCCACCCGCAGCTCCTCGTAGAGGTCGCGGGAGTCGTCGTAGGAGCCGCCGCAGCCGGCGAGCGTGAGGGCGGCGCCGGCAGCCAGGGCAGCGGTGAGGGTGTGACGTGTCTTCATGGTGTTTCTCCTGTTGTCAGAGCGATATCTGGTTCGGGTTGGTCGGTGGGTGCGCGCAGGGCCGGCGGGCGGCGGTTCAGCTACTTCCGCCGTCGGAGGGCTCCGCGCTCGCCGAGGCGCCCTCCAGGGGGAACTCGACGCCGAGCTCGTCGGAGGTGAACTCCCGCTCGCTCGAGCCCTCCAACTCGTAGGAACCGGGCGAGGCGTCGAACTCCACGGAGAACTGACCGCTCATGCTCACCGTCGCGGCGGTGGTCTCCGCGGCGACCGGGGCGATCAGGGTGCGCTTCTCGGTGTTGCTGGACGGGCTGAGCATCAGATCGTCCAGATGCACCTCCTGGGTGGTCGCCTCGCCGTCGACGGTCACGGAGGCGACCGCGGAGTACGCACCGGCCTCCACCAGCCCGGGGGTCATGGTGTCGACGGAGATCTCGCTGTTCCAGTCCATCACCAGCCAGGCCCCACCGGGCTCGGCCCACCCGGTGTCCGCCGTCCAGGCCGTGAGCGTGAGCGTCGTGGCCTGGAAGGAGACGGTGGCTTCGATGTCGTGATCCACCTCCCCGCCGTACAGCACCGGGAAGGGATCCACCGAGACCGGGAAGGTGTGGTGCGGCTCCTGCACGCGGCCCTCCCGGTAGTAGACCGCGGCGACGTCGTCCCCCTGCCGCTCCCCGGTGAGCAGATCCACCAGCTGGTCATGCCCTTCGCTGGAGACGACGAGAACGGCAGAGCCGTCCTCCGGAACCGAGAGCAGGATCCGGTTGGTGTATTCGCCGTCGATCTCCGCGATATGGGTCTGGGAGCCTCCCGCACGGACCGACAGATCCGTGGCGGGCAGACTGTCGCCGCCGCCGGGGGCGTCCTCGCCGACCGGGGTGAACGAGAGGTCCACGGCACGCAGCACCTCGCCGGGGGCGGCCGCGAAGTCGAGCGCCTCGCCGTCCTCGTCCCGCTCCGGATCCACGTCGACGGCGTCCGCCGGCACGGCGGTGAGCTCCTGGAGGCCGTCGATGCTGAGCGTCCCGGTCGGGGTGATGACGGTCGAGTTCTCGGGATGCAGGGTGCTGGTGACGGTGACGTCCTTGGTGAAGTCCTCCTCGAGGAATCCCGGATCGAGCTGGGGGAGGTCCTCTGCGGCGGCGTCGCCGCCGCCGTCCGACGCACCTCCGCCCGCGTCGGCCGCGTCGGAGCCTCCGGTGTCCTCGAAGTCGGCGATCTCGTCGGAGCCGCAGGCGGTCAGGCCGATCGCGCCGACGACGGCGAGAGCGAAGCTGCGCCGGCCGAGGCGTGCAGTGGTGGTGCGCATGGTGTTCTCCTTCATCTGGTTCCGCTGTCCCCCATGAGTCGTCGCGGAACGTGATTCGGTTGCATCGGATCCGGAGGAGTTCTCACTCCTCGACCCGGAAGCGATGGTGGGTCTCCAGCACGGTGCCGTCCGCAGTGCGGGAGCGCAGCACCAGCTCGGCCCGGCCCGCGCTGGTCGGCGTCATCGTCACCGTCGCCTGGTCGAGCAGGAACCGGCCGTCCGGCAGCGACCACACCCAGCTCTCGGCCCCCGTGACCTCCGCGGTGAACGTCGCGGTCTCGCCCACGGAGACCTCGTCCGGCCCGTCGATCGTGACCGAGCCGCCGTCGGCGGAGGCGACGGGCGGATCGTGCCAGACCCTCTCCCCGAGCCCGAGACCGGCGGCGAGGCCCACGACGAGCAGCACGGCGGCCAGGACCATGCGGGCACGCCATCGCGGCCGGGCCGGTGCCGTCCCTGCCGGCGCGGCCTCTGCGTGCGCGGCGGGGGCCGACGCCTCGGCGGGAGGGTCCGCAGGAGGTTCGAGCGCCTCCTCGATGCTCGCCAGCCACGTCTCGACATCGGCGGGGCGGCGCCGGGGGTTCTCCGCCATGCCGCGGGAGAGCGCGCGGGTGAGGGCCGCGGGCTTCCGCGAGTCCTTCGCGAGCCACGACAGCAGCGCCGACATCGCCCAGATGTCGGCGCGCGCATCGACGCGCCCGTGGCGCTCCTGCTCCGGGGGCCGGAATCCCGAGGTGCCGGCGGCGACCGTCAAGCCGGAGCTGCGGGCCAGGTCCTTGCACATGCCGAGATCCGCGAGCAGGAGGCGCTCGTCCTCGGCGATCAGCGCCCCGCCGCCGGGCACGGGCCCGCCGCCCGCGACCGCCGTACCGTTCGAGGGCGGATGCCCGGCGGTGTGCCCGTCGGGTCGCGAGGTGAGCAGGACGTTACCGGGGCTCAGGTCCCGGTGCACGAGCTGCGCGCGGTGCACGGCGCCGAGCGCCGCCGCGAGCGACCTGGCCACCACGAGGAGGTCCTGCGGCGAGGCGGTCCATCCCTGCGCCCGCAGCGACTCCACCCGCTGACCGAGGGTGCCGCGATCTGCGAGCTCGAGGACCAGGTACGGCTGGTTGTGGGGCAGTTCGCCGATGTCGTGGACGGCCGCCACGTGGGGGCTGCGGGCACGACGCAGGGCACGGCCCTCGCCGATGAAGCGCTCCAGCATGTCCGGGTTCAGGGCGTGGTTCTCCGCGAGGACCTTGAGCGCCACCTCGTCGTCGAGGCGGAGATCGCGTGCACGATGCACCGTGGCGAAGGAGCCCGCGCCGAGGTGGTCGACCACCTCGTACCGTCCGATCCGCTGCATCAGTCGAGGCCCCCGAGGATCGTCTCGAGCTTCGCCCGGCCGCGGCTGAGCTGCGCTTTCACCGTGCCCTCGGGCAGGTCCAGGCGGGCGGCGACCTCGGCGACCGGCAGCTGCTCGAGGTCCCGCAGGATCAGCGGGGCCCGGTACTTCTCCGGCAGCTGCGCCAGGGCGGTGCGCAGCGCGGCACGGGAGGCGACCATCGAGCTGATCCGCTGCGCAGGCAGCACGCTCTCGTCGAGGGAGGTCGCGCTGCGCTGACGGCGGAGATGATCGGTGACGCGACGCTTGACGATCGGGTGCAGCCAGGTGGTGACCCTGCCCTCGCCGCGGTAGCGGCCGATCGATCCCACCACCGAGATGAGCACCTCCTGGGCGACGTCGTCGACGGCGTCCTGGTCCAGGAGCATCGAGCCGACCATGCGGTGCACCGTGCGGGAGCTGTCCAGGGCCTCGAGGAACTCGTCGAGGGCCGCGCCGTCCCCGGTGGCGGCGCGAGCGGCGAGCTGCGAGAGCCCCTCCTCCTCGCGCACCCCTGACATCCCCGAGTCTCCCCCTCGCATGCCCTCGATGGTACCGATTCGTCGGCCGCGTGAATGAATACGGCCGCGGGCTGACGAGATGCCGGTCCCACCCGTGCTCGGCACGGAGCGGCCCGCGGTCAGGGACGAGAGCTCTGTGAGTGCCAATCCGTGGCGACGCGTCCGCCGGGCAGGTGTACCCCGAGGAGCCTTCAGTTAACTTTGCGGCGCTGAAGTTCACCGAACGGCGGGGAGACTGCGGCCCGGCGGTCTACCGGCCCAGGCTCTGGTGCCGGCACGCGCGCTGGACGAGCAGGCTCAGGCCATGAGAGCCGCCTCGAGGTGCGCCACCGCGCCCGCGGCGACGCGCAGGGTCCGTCCCCCCGCGAACTGCAGCTCATGCGGCTGGGCGGTGTGGTTGATCGCGAACAGGTGCCGGGTGCCGTCGGCCGCCTCGCGCTCGAGGAGCTCCACGTCGGTCGGCAGCTGCGGGACCGTGAGCCCGGCGTGCGCGTAGACGTCGCCGAACACGGCGCGCAGATCCTCGACGGAGAGGTCCGAGGCGAGATACCAGGCGTGGCCGGTGCCGCGAGCGGCGCGGGTCAGCGCCGCTCCCTCGGCCAGGCGCCCGTCGGTGTAGCGGGCGAGCACCTCCGCGTCGCGCACCACCAGGTCCTCGGTCCACACCTGCGCTTCGAGGACCTCGCCCGCCGGGGTGGTGAGGCGGGCGGATTCCTCGGCGCGCAGGGGGCAGAACTCCTCCACGGCCACGCCCAGCAGGTCGGCCAGCGCCGCGTTGAGGCCGCCGTCGCGCACGCCGTCGCACTCGTCGACCACACCGGAGAAGGGGCCCACCACCAGCTGCCCACCGTCGTGCACGAACCGCTCGAGGTTCGCAGCGGCGGCATCGGTGAGCAGATAGGAAGCCGGGGCGAGCACCACCCGGTACCCGGTCAGATCGGCCTCGGGGTGGATGAAGTCCGCAGCGAGGTGATCGCGCCACAGCCGCTCGTACCAGGCCTGGGTCTGCGCACGGTGGCCCAGATCCGCAGAGGGCCGCCAGGGCAGATCCTGCGCCCACTGCGACTCCCAGTCGTAGAGGATCGCGATGTCCGCGCGGACGTGCGAACCGCGCACGGGGGCGAGGTCCCGCAGGGTCGCGCCCAGCTCGCACACCTCGCGGAACACCCGGGAGTCGGGCCCGGCGTGGGGGAGCATCGCCGAATGGAACTTCTCGGCACCCTTCTTCGAGGCCCGCCATTGGAAGAACATGATGCCGTCCGCGCCCCGCGCGAGATGGGACAGGGAATTGCGGGCCATCTCCCCGGGCGCCTTGGCGACGTTGCGCTCCTGCCAGTTCACCCCGGAGGTGGAGTGCTCGAGCAGCAGCCAGGGATCGCCGCCGGCCAGCGAGCGGGTGAGGTCCGCATCCATCGCCAGCTCCACGAAGTTCCGCGGGTCGGACGCGATGAGGTAGTGATCGTTCGAGACGATGTCCACCTCGCGCGCCCACCGCCACAGGTCCATGTTCGGGCAGGTGTGGGCCATGAAGTTCGTGGTCACCGGGATGCCGGGGGACAGCTCGTGCAGGATGTCGCGCTCGGCGAGGTAGCACTCGAGGATCGCCTGGTTGGAGAATCGGCGCCAGTCCAGCTCGCGGGAGGGGTTGGCGACGCTGGGAGTGGGCAGCGGCGGCAGCACCTCGTCCCAGTGCGCCAGGGTCTGCCCCCAGAAGGCCGTGCCCCAGGCCTCGTTGACCTCCTCGAGGGAGCCGTAGCGGGCCTTCACCCAGGCGCGGAAGTGCTCATGCGCGGACGCCGAGAAGCTCTCGCCCACGGGCGCCCCGTACTCGTTGTGCACATGCCACATCGCGACCGCCGGATGGGAGCCGTAGCGCTCGCCGAGCATGCGGGTGATCCGTGCACAGGCCGCGCGGTACTCCGGAGCACTGGGGCAGGCCATCCCGCGTGAGCCCGGGCCCAGGGCGCGCTGTTCGCGGTCGACCACCCGCGCCTGCGGGTAGGTGCGGAAGAACCAGGCCGGGGGAGCGGCGGTGGGCGTCGCCAGGTCTGCCCGGATCCCGGCCTCGTGCAGCAGATCCAGCAGCTCGTCCAGCCACTCGGTGTCGAACTCCCCCTCGCGCGGCTCGAGCTTCGCCCAGGACCACATGCCGATCGACACCATGTTCACCCCGGCTTCCCGCATCAGGCGCACGTCCTCGCGCCACACCTCCCGCGGCCACTGCTCGGGGTTGTAGTCACCGCCGTATGCGATGCCGTCGAGTCCCGGGATCGGGGCCCCGGCGGCAGTGCCCGGATGATGCAGGCCCGAGGCGGGGGGTGTGGGCAGTGATCGTTCACGGTTCATAGCGTCATATCGTGGCAGTGAAGCTTAATAACAGCAAGCCAGTTGACTGGGAACGATCACAGTTCTACGATCCCTGCACACACCGCTCGGTCCACGGGCGGAGGACGCATCGCAAGGAGGCGTGCATGTCGTCAACCAGCCCCCCGCGAGGGAACCCGAGGTTCACCCGCCGACGGCTCCTGACCGCCGGTGCTGCCGCAGCCGGTGCCGCTGTGGCCGGTCCCGTCCTGGCCGGCTGCGGCAGCGGAGCCGCCGACGGGCCGCTCGAGCTGACCTTCTGGGCCTGGGCTCCGGGCATCGAGGAGGTGGTCGCCCGCTGGAACGCACAGAACCCCGACGTCCAGGTGATCGTCAGCCGCCAGGATGCGGGCGACGCCTCGGTCACCAAGCTGCTCACCGCGATCCGCGCCAAGAACGGTGCCCCGGACCTGGTGCAGGCCGAATACCAGGCCATCACCTCGCTGGTCTCTGCCGACGCCATCGCCGACATCTCCACCGAGCTGGACCCGAGCACTAGGGAGCACTTCGCCGAGGGCATCTGGTCGAACGTGAACCTGCAGGGGGACTCCGTCTACGCGATCCCGCAGGACACCGGCCCGATCCAGTTCTACTACCGCGCCGACATCTTCGAGGAGCTGGGGCTCAGCGCCCCGGTCACCTGGGAGGACTACGCCGAGGCCGCCCGCACGATCAACTCCGCAGATCCCGAGATGCACCTGGGGACCTTCTCCAGCGCCGATCCGGGCCTGTTCGTGGGGCTGGCCCAGCAGGCCGGTGCCTCCTGGTGGCAGATCGACGGGCAGAACTGGCAGGTCGCGATCGACGAGGAGCCCACGCAGCGCGTGGCGCGCTTCTGGGGCGAGCTGGTCGAGGAGGGCGTGATCGACAACGAGCCGATGTACACGCCGCAATGGAACGCTGCGCTGAACAACGGCACGCAGGTGGGCTGGGTCTCGGCGGTGTGGGCACCGGGAGTGCTCGAGGGCAACGCCGGATCCACTGCCGGCAAGTGGGCGATGGCGCCGATCCCGCAGTGGGGCCAGGACGAGGTCGCCACCGGCAACTGGGGCGGCTCCACCACTGCGGTCACCACCCAGACCCCGCACCGGGAGGCGGCGGTGCGTTTCGCCGAATGGCTGAACACCTCTCCTGACGGAGTGCAGGCCCTGGTGAGCGAATCGGCAGTGTTCCCCGCCGATCAGATCCAGGCCGAGCAGGCGCTGGCAGAGCCGCCTGGCTTCTTCGCCCACCAGGAGGACTTCTACGAGCTGTCCACTGCGAACGCGCAGACCGTCGAACCCTTCACCTTCGGGCCCAACGTGAACGTCACCTACTCGCTGTTCAACGACGCCTTCGCCCGGGCGACCCAGGAGCGCTCTGCGAAGGCCTTCAGCGAGGCGATCACCGCCCTCCAGCGGGGAACCGTCGCCGACCTCGAGAACCAGGGGTACGTCCTGTCATGAACTCCACCACCTCGCTGACCCGGCGCAGCAACCGCTTCGCCTACATCTTCATCGCTCCGGCGGCCCTGTGCTTCGCGCTGTTCCTGGCCGTGCCGATCCTGTACGCGATCTTCATCAGCTTCCGTCGCGAACAGGTGGTGGGCCTCGGTCTGGGCGCCGGAGGCCGCACCGAGATCTGGGCGGGGCTGCACAACTATGCTGCCGTGCTCGCGGATCCCGAGTTCCTCGCCAGCGCCGTGCGGGTGCTGATCTACGGATGCGTGCTGGTGCCCGTGATGTTGGGCCTCGCACTGCTGTTCGCCCTGCTGCTGGACTCACGGCGTGCCCGGGTGCGCCGCTTCGCCCGGATCGCGATCTTCCTGCCCTATGCCGTGCCGGCGGTGATCTCCTCGGTGCTGTGGGGCTTCCTGTACCTTCCGGGAACCAGTCCCTTCCACCACGTCGCGGAGGCGATGGGCGGCGGGCTTCCGGACATCCTCTCCCCGCAGCTGGTGCTGCTGGCTGTGGCCAACATCGGCATCTGGGGAGGCACCGGCTTCAACATGGTGGTGCTGTACACCTCCCTGAAGTCCGTGCCCAGCGAGCTGTACGAAGCCGCCACGCTCGACGGCTGTGACGAGGTGCGGATCGCCACCCGCATCAAGGTCCCGATGATCCTGCCGTCACTGATCATGACCGCCGTCTTCTCGATCATCGCGACCCTGCAGGTGTTCGCCGAGCCGATGCTGCTGCGTCCGCTGACGAACTCGATCTCCACCACCTGGTCGCCGCTGATGCGGATCTACCGCGACGCCTTCATCCAGAACGACATCTACATCGCCTCCGCCGGCTCCGTGCTGGTGGCCCTGGCGACCTTCGTCATCTCCTTCGGCTTCCTGCGCCTGGTGCGCGGGCAGGCCTTCGCGCAGGAAGAGCGGTGAAACGCGCCATGACCACCACATCCGTCACTCTCGATCGCACCGAAGCGACTGCGCCGGGCCGGCGCGCCCGTCGCACGCCCTCCCCCTCCGCGCGCACGGCGGCGGGCGGGATCGAGCGACCCTCCCTCGTGGCCACCGGGGTCCTGCTGCTCGGTGCGCTGTACTGCCTGCTGCCGGTGGTGTGGGTGCTGATCGCCGCGTCCAAGAGCCCCGACGAGCTGTTCTCCACCTTCAGCCTCGCCCCCTCCACCCATCTGCTCGAGAACGTCCGCGATCTGTTCACCTACCGCGACGGGCTGTTCTTCCGCTGGGCCGGCAACACCGTGCTGTACGCCGTCGGAGGTGCGCTGGCCTCCACCCTCGTCTCCGCAGCCGCTGGCTACGGGCTGGCGAAGTTCGTCTTCCGCGGCAAGAAGCTGTTCTTCAACGTCATCCTGGCCGGGGTGCTGCTGCCGGCCGTGATCCTCGCCGTCCCCCAGTACCTGCTGTTCGCCCAGCTGGGCCTGGCCAACACCTACTGGGCCGTGTTCCTGCCCAGCATCCTGAACCCGTACGGCATCTACCTGGCACGGATCTACGCCGGTGCCGCAGTGCCCACGGAGATGATCGAGGCGGCCCGCACCGACGGTGCGGGGGAGCTGCGCATCTTCGCGCAGTTCGCCGTGCCGATGATGCTCCCGGGCCTGGTCACGGTGTTCCTGTTCCAGTTCGTGGGGATCTGGAACAACTACA
>CAZHSL010000072.1:0-9505 GCA_964535185.1 uncultured Corynebacterium sp. | reverse complement strand
CGCGCCGGAGTGATCGGCCTGGGCTGGGCCGGCCAGCAGCACGTGGCCGCCTACGCCGCCGACCCCGCCGTGGACCTCGTCGCGCTCTCCGCGATGGAGGAGCACCTGCTGACGCAGTTCGGCGACGCGCACGACGTGCCCGGCCGCTACCAGGACTGGAAGCAGATGATCGCCGAGGCGGAGCTGGACGTCGTCTCGATCGCCACCCCCACCTTCCTGCACGAGCCGATGACGATCCACGCCCTCGAGGCGGGGGTGGACGTGCTCGCCGAGAAGCCGATGGCCCAGACCGGTGAGGCCGCCGCGCGCATGGTCGCCGCCGCGCAGAGGGCCGGGCGCGTGCTGGACGTGTCCTTCAACCACCGCCAGCGCGGCGACGTGGCCGCGCTGAAGGACGTGGTCGACTCCGGCGTGCTGGGCAAGCTGTACTACGCCAAGACCGGCTGGATCCGCCGCCAGGGGATCCCGGGCCTGGGCACCTGGTTCACGAAGGCCGAGAGCTCCGGCGGCGGCGCGATGATGGACATCGGCATCCACATGCTCGACATGGCGCTGCACCTGATGGGGGAGCCCGAGGTCACCGCCGCCTCCGCCTCCACCCACGCGGAGTTCGGCCCGCTGGGCCGCGGCGGCTCCGGCTTCGGCATCTCCCAGGTCGAGGACGGCGCGCCCTTCGAGGTCGAGGACCTCGCCACCGCGTTCCTGCGCCTGGACGGCGGCGGCACCCTGCTGCTCGAGTCCAGCTGGGCGCAGTGGATCCCGCACGACCTGTGCTACGTCACCCTCTACGGGGCCGACGGCGGCGCCACCATCGAGTGGGGCGGGAACCCCACGCACCCGCACCGGGAGATCACCGTGTGGACCGAGGTCGCCGGGATGCCGGCGGAGCTGCAGCCCGTGGTCGGGGAGGATGGCCGGCACGCCGCCGCGGTCGCGAGCTTCCTGCAGAAGGTCTCCTCCGGGGACCCTGCCGCGCACGACGGCTCCGACGCGCTGCGCCGGGCCCGGGTCATCGATGCCTGCTACGCCTCGGCGAAGGCCGGCAGCGAGGTGGCCGTCGCCCGCTGAGCACGGCGCCGATCGGCAGCGTCCGTCGGCCGCCGGATGCGCGAAGGGCGGGCCGGCCACGATCTCCTCGTGGCCGGCCCGCCCTTCGTGCTGTCGGCGGTGGTGCTCAGACCGCCGCCGGGATGCGGTGCCGGGGACTCACTCGCCCGGCAGCGGCGGCATGGCGTCGGGGTTCTCCTCGAGCCACTTCTCGACCGCCTCGGCCTCCTGGCCCTCGTCGAACTGGTTGACCACCATGTCCTCGAGCGAGCCGAACTGCTCGTCGGTCATCTTCGCCTGGGAGATCCACTCCGCGGCCTCCGGGAACTCCTCGGAGAAGCCCTTGTTGGCCAGGTGGTGCAGCGACTCCGGCTCGCCGAACAGGCCGTCGGGATCCTCGAGCGGGCGCACCGGGAAGGCGGTCATCGCCCAGAACGGGCTCCACAGGGTCACGACGATGTCCTTCTCGGCATCGATCGCGTTCTGCAGCTCGGTGAGCATCGCGGGGGTGGAGGAGGTGACCAGCTCGTAGTCGTCCAGGCCGTAGCCGGGGATGACGTCGTTCTGGGTGGCGTCGGTGAGGCCGGCGCCGGGCTCGATGCCGTAGATCTTGCCGCCGAAGCGGTCGGCCTGACCCTTGAGGTCCGCGATCGACTGGACGTCGTCCATGTAGTCGGGGACGGAGAGGTTCAGCTTCGCCCCGTCGTAGTAGCCGATCAGGTCCTCGATGTCGTCGCCGTACTCCTCCATGTACTTGGCGTGGGTGACCTCGGGCCAGGCGGAGGGGTAGACGTTCACATCGCCCTGGGCCAGGCCCGCGTACAGCAGCGCGGCATCGGCGATGGTCTGGTGCTCGACGGTGTACCCCATCGCGGTCAGCCGGTTGTCGAGCAGGTAGGCGGTGGACAGACCGTCGGTCCAGGAGGCGATGTAGCCCAGGGTGATGGTCTTGCCCTCGGGGCCGTCACCCCCGCTGCCGCCGCTGCCGCCGTCCCCGCCGTCGCTGCCGCAGGCGGCGAGGCCGAGGCCCATCAGGCCGGCGCCACCGCCCACCAGGGCGGTGCGGCGGGAGATCGAGTTCGGGGTCCAGAGTGAGTTTCGCGTGGTCATGATCAATCATCCTTTCCAGGGGAGTGCGTGGGGTGTGGGGGTCAGGCCGGGGTGGCCGACCGGCGGCGCTTCACCAGGGCGACCAGCGAGGTCTTGTAGTCGCCGGGGTTGCCCAGGGCCGCGGTGACGCGGTCCAGGAAGACCGCGAGGATGACGACGCCGAGGCCGGCCTCGACGCCGAGCGGCAGGTCCAGGGTCGAGATCGCCTGGACCACCAGCTTGCCGGAGCCGTCGGTGCCGGCCATGCCGGCGATGACGGCCATCGACAGGGCCAGCATGATCACCTGGTTGACGCCCGCCATGATGGTGGGGACGGCCAGGGGCAGCTGGATGCCGCGGAGGATCTGCCCGCGGGTGGCGCCGAAGGACTCACCGGCCTCGACCGTCTCGGAGTCGACCTGCCGGATGCCCAGCTCCGTCATGCGCACGCCGGGCGGCAGGGCGAAGATGATGGTCGAGAACATGCCGGGCACCAGCCCGATCGAGAAGAAGGTGACCGCCGGGATCAGGTAGACGAAGGCGGGCATCGTCTGCATGAAGTCCATGATCGGCTTGACCACGGCGCTGACCGTGGAGTTCATGGCCGCCAGGATGCCCAGCGGCACCGCGATGAGCACCGCGAACACGGTCGCGACGATCACCAGCGCCATGGTCTGGAGCATCGGTGTCCACTGGTCCATGGCGACGACCAGGAGCATCATCACCAGGGTGCCGACGCCCATGCGCCAGGAGCGCACCGCCCAGGCGAGCAGCGCGAGCAGCGGGATCAGCGCCAGCGCCGGCAGGAGCAGCAGCGCGTCGGTGAGGTGGCCGACCAGGAACTCCATCAGCCAGGTGAAGGCGTCGAACAGCCAGGCGAGGTTCTCCTTCAGCCAGTCGATGCCGCTCTCGGCCCATTCGCCGATCGGGATGCGGGGCACGAGGCCGTCGTCGGGGTTCATCGTTCACCTCCGTGGGTCTCGTGGGTCGTGTCCCGCAGGGCATCGGCCCCGGCGGGGTTCGGCGAATCGACGGTGGTGACGACGTCGCCGTTCTCGGAGTGGCCGCTGCCCGCGGCGGTCAGCAGCGTGACCCGGGGGATCACGCCGAGGAACTTGCCCTCGGCGTCGACCACGACCAGGGGGTTCTGGTGCTGTGCGGAGGGCGCGAACAGCTCGGCGATCGGCGTGTCGTAGGCGACCACCGGCATCTCGTGGCCCGGCACCCAGGGCAGCTGGTCCTGGCCCCGGCGCACGGCCTCGGCGATCTCATCCTCCCAGAGGACGCCGCGCGGGGTGCGGTCGCGGTTCAGAGCGATCAACCACGAGTTCTGGGTCTCGCGCATCATGCGGTGGGCCGTGCGGGGGCCCTGGTCCTCGCCGAGCGTGTCCTCGGGGCGCTCCATGATGTTCTCCGCCGTCATCACGCGGGAGCGGTCGACGTCCTGGATGAACCGTGCCACGTAGTCGTTGGCCGGGTCGTTCAGGATCTCGTCGGAGGTGCCGATCTGCTCGATCCGCCCGTCGCGCATCATCGCGATGCGGTCGCCGATGCGCATGGCCTCGTTGAGGTCGTGGGTGATGAACAGGATCGTCTTGTCCAGCTTCTGCTGCAGATCGATCAGCTGATCCTGCATGTCGCGGCGGATCAGCGGGTCGAGGGCGGAGAACGCCTCGTCCATGAGCATGATGTCGGTCCCGGCGGCCAGGGCGCGGGCGAGGCCCACACGCTGCTGCATGCCGCCGGAGAGGGCCGAGGGGCTGTAGCCGCCCCAGCCCTTCAGCCCCACCATCTCCAGGGCTTCGGCGGCGCGCTTCTGCCGCTCGGCCCGGTTCATGCCTCCGACCTCGAGCCCGTACGCGGCGTTCTCGCCCACGGTGCGGTGGGGGAGCAGGGCGAAGTGCTGGAAGACCATGGAGATGCGCTTGCGGCGCACCTGGCGCACCTTGGCCGGGGACATGCTCGAGAGCACGTCGTCGCCGATGCGCAGCTCGCCGGCGGTCGCGGGCAGCAGCCCGTTGACCATCCGGATCAGGGTCGACTTGCCGGAGCCGGACAGGCCCATCACCACGAAGTTCTCGCCGGGCTCGACGCTGAAGCTCGCGTCGATCACCGCGGCCGTGAGGCCGTCCTCGCGCAGCTCGGCGCGTGTGCTGCCCCTCTCCAGGGCGTCCACGCCCCGCTGGGGCCGTCGG
Organism: uncultured Corynebacterium sp.; assembly: GCA_964535185.1. Lineage (GTDB taxonomy): Bacteria > Actinomycetota > Actinomycetes > Actinomycetales > Dermabacteraceae > Brachybacterium. The sequence goes on along the minus strand of CAZHSL010000072.1, from coordinate 5,174 downwards.
CCGAAGACCTTGTACAGGCCGTCGGCTGTGATGACTGGTGTCACGGGCTCTCCTTCGTGGATCGGGGGTGGGCGGGCGCGGATGGGCTCCGTTCAGCGTGCCGTCCGCTCGCGGGCGCCGACCCGATGGTCCATCTTCGCTCTCCGGCCCCGGGGCGGCAAATGGTTCACGCGCCGCCACAGTCGTTTCTGACCTCGGGTTATGCCGCGCAGAGCCGTCGCACCCGAGCGATCGCGTGGGCTGAAAACGCTGTGCGCTGGGACGACGCCACGATCGATCGTCCGACGACCCCGGTGTCCGGACTGTCCGACAATCCGGTGATAACTATTCGGTATCGTCCGCGTTTCGTGCGGCTGCGGGTGAGATCGGCCCGCACAGCGCGTGGCGCAGGTCTCGCTCAGGGGTGAGGCGGCAGCGTCTCCGCGAGGAATTCGGTCGTCTGCTGCCAGGCGGCCGCAGCGGCCTCGGCATGGTGGAGGGACGGGTGGGGGTTGTCGAAGGCGTGGCCGGCCCCGTCGTGCAGTCGGAACCGCACCTGGTCCCGGGTCCCCTCGGCAGTGACCGCGCGACGGATCTCGGTGACCTGCTCGAGCGGGATGAAGGCGTCGGCGGTGCCGAAGTGATGCAGGCTCGCCACCTCGACCTGCCCGGCCCGGTCCAGCAGTGTGGGCAGCGCCGAGCCGTAGTAGCTGACCAGCACCGAGGGGGGTCGGTCCTCTGCGGCGGCCCCAGCGGTCGCGGCGAACGCGAGCCCGCCGCCGTAGCAGAAGCCCATCAGGCCCACCCGCTCGGGGTCCACCGCTCCGTGCGCCCGCAGCGCACCCAGCGCGGCGATGGCGTCGGCCTCAGCCCGTTCCCAGGGCAGCCGTGCCGTCAGCTCCATGCCCTCCGCGAGCCAGGAGTCGGCGTCCTCCCGGTCCTCGAGCCCCATCACGGGCGGGTCCAGGCGGGCGAACAGCTGCGGGGCGAGCACCGCATACCCGAGTGCGGCGAGATCCGCGCAGCGCTGCTGCACGTAGTCGGACAGGCCGAAGATCTCCTGCAGCACCACCACCCCGGGGACGGGCCGCTCGCGGTCCTCGGGCAGCCACAGCAGCCCCGGCAGGTCACCGGCATCGGTCGGGATCGGCAGCGTCGTCGCACTCACGCCGCGACCATATCGCGCGGGCGAGCGGCCGGTCAGGAGAACAGCATCAGGGCGTACACCGCGAACAGCAGCAGGTGCACGGCGCCGTGGATCGCCGTGACCCGGGGCGCGGCCGCCGAGCTCGCGGCGACCGCGAGGGTCACGCCCAGCAGGAGCAGGTTCGTCGGCGATTCCGCGAGCAGCACGGGGGTCCCGGTGAGCAGGCCGATCACCAGCACGGTGGGGATCGTCAGGGCGAAGGTGGAGACCAGGGCGCCGTGGCAGAGGTTCGCCACGCGCTGCGTCTGGCCGGACAGCGCCGCGCGCACGGCGGTGAGCGACTCCGGGGTGAACACGATCATCGCGATCAGCACCCCGCCCAGTGCGACCGGCGCGCCGAGGCGGGCCAGCGCGTCATCGACCAGATCGGCCATGTGGTGCGAGAGCAGCACGATCGGCAGCACCGTCGCGATCAGCAGTCCGCTGCGGGCCAGCAGCTCCTCGCGGTGCGCGGAGAGCGTCTGGCGCAGCGGGACGCGGTCGCCGGCCGCGGCCTGCCGGTGCCCGGGCTCCTGGAAGTCATCGGCCTGCGCGCCCGTCTGGCGCCACAGGAACACGGCGTACAGCAGCACCGTGAGCACGCCGATCACCAGCGCCTGGACGGGCGAGTACCCGCCGCCGCTGCCGAGCGCCGCCGGCAGGGCGAACGCCAGGGCGGCCAGCGCCACCAGCATCACCACGTAGGAGGAGGTGCCCACCCGGTGCAGGGCGAGGGCTCCGTGGCGCAGCCCGCCCACCAGCAGGCACAGCCCCAGCACCAGGTTCATGATGATCATCGAGACCGCCATCACCGAGTCCCGGGCGATGGTCGCGTGGTCGCCGGGGCCGAGCATCACCGCGGCGATCAGCACCACCTCGATCACCACGATCGACAGGGTGAGCACGAGCGTGCCGTAGGGGTCGCCGAGCCGGCGGGCCAGCGCCTCGGCCTGCTGGACCACGCCGCCGGCGGCCACCACGATCACGGCCACGATCGCGGCCAGCACGAGCGCGAGCGCCAGCGCGGGCAGCGGGGCGGCCAGCAGCGGGGCGGCGAGCGTCATCGCGCCGACGGACGCCCAGCCCAGGGCCAGGCGTGCGATCGCGCTGCGGGTCAGGACGGTGCGCAGCGGGCCGCGCGCGTCGGCGACGGGGGAGTGCGACGACATGGGGAGGGTCCTCCTGCGAGGCCGTCCTCAGGTGGTTCCGTCGTCCGGGTCGTCCCGGCCGCGGCATCGGCGGGGGACTGCCGATGCGCCGTCCACGATAGCCGTCCCCGGCGTCGACCGTCCGCCGCGGGTGGCCGATCTGACCGTGCGCCGGGCGGTCTCAGCCGCCGCTGGTGCGGTCGATCCCGACCAGCAGGCCCTGGTCGTTGTCGGCGTAGGTGCCGGGCGCGACCACGAGGTCCCAGCTCGTGCCGTCGGCGGTGGTCGCCTCGCAGTCCACGGTCTCGAAGCGGGTGAAGTCCAGGCCGTCCTCGCAGGTGACCTCGCTCCAGTCGGCGTCCTGGTCCACGCGCACGTACGCGAACTCCGACGTGAGGGTCTGAAGTGTGCTCTCGGCGACCTGCTCGGCGCTGAGCGGCTCCATCCCGAAGGCCGAGCCGAAGCCCACTCCGGTGAGCGCGACGTCCTCGTCCAGCAGCTCCTCGGCGTCCTCGGGCAGCGCCGTCCCGGTCGTGAACAGCACCGCGACCTGCGTGCCGCTGTCGAACCCGGCCTCCGAGGGCACCATCGCCACGTTCGCCGTCCAGTCCTGGGCGGGGGCGGTGTCGTCGAAACTGGTGGGGCCCGTGCAGCCGACGGGTGCCGCGCCGGGAGCGAGCTCGAGGGCGTCGGCGCACTCGGCCTCGCCGCCGAACGGCTCGGCGAGCAGCGCGGCGAGGTCGTCTCCGGCGAGGGTCGGGGCGCCCTCGCCGCCGGTCTCGTCCACGCCCAGGTCGATCCGCAGCATGATCCGCGTGCGCTCGCCGGTCGCGCTCGAGGTCTCCTCGTCCTGTGAGGTCGTCTCCTCGTCCGTCGCCTCGTCCTGCTCGTCCGTCTCCTGCCCGGTCTCCTGTGCGCCGCCGTCGTCGGAGCTCGTGGTCGGCGCGGGGGCGGACTCCTCGGGGTCCTCCCCGGCGTCGGAGCTGCAGGCGCCCAGGCCCAGCAGAGCCGCAGCGGCGACCAGCGTCGTCACGGAGCGGAGACGGCCTGCGATGCTCGCGGTGGCCATGAGGGTTCGGTCCTTCCGTCGCACCGCCGCAGCGGTGACTCCTGCAGGGGCGGATCCGGTCAGCGGCCCGGACCTCGGGGTCCTTCGGGGCCGCCGTGGCCCGGGTCGCCGTGCTCGCGGCGGTAGCGGTCATCGGCCGCGTCCTCCGAGTCCGTCGCCCCGCCCGAGCGCCGCGGATCGCGGAACCCGAGGGCGACGCCCAGCGCGATGCCGACGGCGAAGCCGATCAGCGCGCCGAGGAAGATGTTGTCGATCACCGACAGGCCCAGGCCGATGCCCACGGTGAAGCCGATCATCATGCCGAAGGGCAGCCAGGTCGCGTCGAAGCGGCGACGGGTGCGGCGGGTCATGGAGCCTCCGTCCGGTCACAGCCCGCGGACGGTCCGAGGGGTGGCACCTCCAGCCTAGTGCCGCAGCGTCACCAGGGCAGCACCTCCGGGATCGGCTCCGCACCCAGGACGTGCTGGTCGCAGAAGGCCAGCACGGCCTGGTTCCAGGCCAGCGCGTTGGAGGGGGTCAGCACCCAGTGGTTCTCGCTGGTCAGCTGGAGGAAGCGGTGCGGCATGCGCTCCGGCTCGCCGTCCCAGGTGGAGACCAGGTCCCACCACAGCCGCAGCGCCTCGCTGATCGGCACCCGGTAGTCGCGGTTGCCGTGCGTGATCAGCACCGGGGTGGTGATGTTCCCGGCGGCATGGTGCGGGGAGCAGGCGCGGTACCAGTCGGCGTTGGCCTCCTCGTGCCCGTGCACCCGCATCTTGCCCGCGGCGGCGTCGGTGGTGCGGTGCTGCTGGTCCAGCGCCCACAGCCCCGCATGGGTGACGATCGCGTCGAAGCGCTCGGTGCGTCCGGCGATCCAGTTGACCATGAACCCGCCGAAGGAGGCGCCCAGCAGCGCGGTGCGGGAGGCGTCGATCTCCGCCCGCTCGAGCACGGCGTCGAACAGGGTCTCGCACTCGCGGAAGACGACGTCGGGCCGGCGCGGCCACCCCCGGTTCAGCCCGGCGTCCCCGTACCCGGTGGACATCGCCGGATCGGGCATCAGCACCGCGTAGCCCCGCTCGACGGCGAGCCAGGGGCACCAGCGCCAGCTCCAGGCGTTGTAGGAGCCGTGCGGGCCGCCGTGGATCCACAGCATGGCGGGGGCCGGGTCGCTGTCCGAGGCCGAGGCCGGCGTGCACAGCCAGCCGCCCACTGCGATGCCGTCGACGTCGGTCTCCACCCACTCCAGGGAGCCGGGCAGTGCGCCCACCGCGCCCGGGGCGGGCAGCTCGGCGACCTGTCCATCGGCGGTGATCCGCACCGGCCGGGGCGGTGCGGCGATGTCGCTGCGCAGGGCGAGCAGGGCGCCGCCCGGGGCGGCGGCGAGGGAGGAGAACACGCCGCCCGAGGCGACGGTGCGCGCCTCGCCGGTGGCCGGGTCGACGGCGAGCACCGCGCCGGAGGAGTGCAGATCACCGGCCACCAGCAGCATGCCCTCGCCCGTCCACTCGAGATCGGTGAGGCTCAGGTCCCCGAGCTGCGCGGTGACCGGCTCCCCGCCGCCGATCGGGTGGATCTCCAGGCGGCTGTAGCTGGTGTCGGTGGGGGAGGAGGTGGTCGAGCGGATCACGGCCAGGTGCCGGCCGTCCCGGGAGAACAGCGGCGAGCCGAACTGCGCCGCCTCGTCAGCGGCGCACAGCTCGCTGCGGCGCAGGGTCGCGGTGTCGATCAGCGCGATCGAGCTGCGGGTCTCGCCGCCGCGCACCCGCTCGGTCCAGGAGGTCGCGACCGTGGAGCCGTCGGGGGAGAGGTC
>CAZHSL010000071.1:0-9532 GCA_964535185.1 uncultured Corynebacterium sp. | reverse complement strand
CGCGGCCGGTCGCGGCGATGAGGTCGGCCATCAGGCCGATCACGGCGTGCTTGTCGCCGGGCGGTGCGACGTCGAGCCGCACCAGATCGGGGGTCATCAGGGGAGCGGACATGCGGGTTCTCCTTCGAACGGGCTCACCCTGCGCAGCGGGACGAGCGGTATCGGGTGGGCAGGTCAGAGTCGGATCACGCGATCCGCCTCGAGGCGGATCTGGTCGGGGCGGGGGATCGTGGTGCCGGGGAGGCCGACGGCCGCGGTGCCGTAGGCCAGCGCCCGGGCGAGGCGGGCGCCGGGCTCCTCGCCCCTCTCGCGGGCGATGAGGTAGCCGGCGGTCGCGGAGTCGCCGGCGCCGACGGTGGAGACCACCGGGCCGGCCGGGGCGGGGGCGTACCAGACGCGGCCGTCGGTGGCGAGCAGGCCCCCGGCGGCGCCCAGCGTCACCAGCACGGCACCCACGCCCTGGCGGTGCAGGTCCATGGCGGCGTCCCGCACACCGGCGAGGTCCCCGGCGGTGGCCTGCTGTTCGAGACGGAGCCCGTCCGCGCCGACGATCTGGCCGAGCTCCTCCGCATTGGGCTTGAGGAAGTCCGGGGCGGTGCGGGGGAGCGCCGCCGCGAGCGCGGCCAGCGGCGCGTCGGACGTGTCGACGCCGACGCGGACCCCGAGGTCGTGGAGCGCTGCGACCAGGCGCACGTACTCGTCCACCGGCAGGCCCGGGGCGAGGGAGCCGGAGAGCATCACGCGGTCACCGGCGGAGACCGCGCCCAGCAGGAGCTCCTCGAGCCCTGCGACCTCGGCGGGGGAGAGCTCCGCCCCCGGTTCGTTGAGCTTCGTGGTCGTCCGCGGCGCCGAGAGCACGGTGAGGTTCGTGCGCACCCTGCCCGCGACCTCGCAGCTGCGGTGCGGGAGCCCGGCCTCCTCCAGGAGGGACAGCAGCGGGTCGCCGGGCGCGGCAGGGAGGACGGCCAGGGTGGGGAGCCCGGCGCGATGCACGCCGAGGGCGACGTTGATGCCCTTGCCGCCGGGCTGGGTGCGATCGGCCGCGATCCTGTGCACGCCGCCGGGCGTGAGCGGGCCGCCCAGCTCCACGGTGCGATCCAGGGAGGGATTGGGGGTGAGGGTGACGATCATGCGATCCGCACCTCGATCCCGGCGTCGTCGAGCAGGCGGCCCAGATCGGCCGGGAGCGCGGCGTCGGTGACGAGCACGTCGACGTCGGCGGCCGTCGCGAAGGTGACCAGGTGGCGCGCCCCGACCTTCCTCGCGTCGGCGAGCACCACCCGCCGGCCCGCGGAGCGGACCATCGCCGTCTTCACGGCGGCCTCGTCCGGATCGGGCGTCGTGAAGCCCCGATCGTCCAGTCCGTTGCAGCCCAGGAAGGCGACCTCGGGGTGCAGGCTCCGCAGCGCCTCCACGGTGGAGGAGCCGACGGCCGCCTCGGTGGTGGGGCGCACCCGGCCGGGGAGCACATGGACGGCGAGGTCGGTGTGGACCAGGGCTCCCTGGGCGATCGCGGGAGCATTGGTGATCACCGGGCCGCGCCGCCCGGACAGGTGGGGGAGGAGCTCGGCGGTGGTCGTGCCGGCATCCACCAGCACGGCGGCCTGCGGATCGTTCGGCAGCAGCGCGGCGGCGGCGTGGGCGATACGGCGCTTGGCCTCGATGTTCGTCACCCGGCGGGAGGTGAGATCCGGTTCGACCTCCGCCGTGCGGCGGGGGACCGCGCCGCCATGGACGCGCACCAGCAGGTCGCTGTCGGCGAGCTGGTCGAGGTCACGGCGGATGGTCTCGGTGGTCACCTCGAAGTGTGCCGCCAGATCGGTGACGGTCACGCGACCGGCGCGGGAGAGCCCGTCGAGGATCTGGCGCTGGCGTTCCCTGGCGTACATCGATGCACCTGCTTCGTCGGAGGGCGGGCGGCCGGCGGAGTGGCCGACATCGCGATGACGCACAGACTACCCACGGAAACCACAGAAAACAACAGTTGGATCATGTGGGTTCAGGGGGTGGGGGGGTGGGCGGAGCCGTCTGAGGCGTCGGCCATCTCCACGGGAGCGGGCGCGCTCGCTAGGGGCGCCGGCCGTTACCATCGGAGCACTCTCGCGAGCACCGCACCCCCAGGAGAAGAGCACCGATGTCCCAGGCCTTTCACGCCGACTCGTCCGACCTCGTCACCAAGGAGGTGCTGACGTGGGACCTGTTCGGCACCGCCTCACGGGAGCTCGCGCAGTCGATCGCCGATTCGGACTTCGACCCGGAGATCATCATCGCGGTCGCCCGCGGCGGGCTGCTGCCGGCCGGCTCGCTCTCCTACGCGCTCGGCCTGAAGCTCGCCGATGCGATCAACGTCGAGTTCTACACCGATGTCCACGAGACGCTGCCCGACCCCGTGCTGCTCGCCCCGATGCTCGACACCGAGTCGATCCAGGGCAAGCGGCTGCTGGTGGTCGATGACGTCGCGGACTCCGGCCGCACGCTCGCCCTCGTGCTCGACCTCCTGCGGGAGATGGGCGCCGATGCCCGCAGCGCCGTGCTGTACGCGAAGTCCGCCTCCGTCGTCGCCCCGGACTTCGTCTGGCGCCGCACCGACGAGTGGATCGTCTTCCCCTGGTCGGCCGAGCCGCCGGTCACCCCGACCGCCGGCTGATCATCACCCGCGAGGGGACACCGTCCGCGGTCAGCGCCGCGGTGCCACGGCCTGCGAGGGGCGGCTCCCGCGCCACGTGCGGTCGTACGCCGTCACGGCGTACCACCCGCTGCCGTCGGCGCCCTCGTGCACGAGGGCCTGGGAGCCGCGGCCCGCTCGGACCGTCGCGACCAGGCGGCGGCCGTCGGCGAGGTCCTCGTCGCGCACCTCGGGCGTGGGCAGGTGCCACAGCGCGTAGCTGGTCGCTCCGTGGCCGAGCCATCGCACCTGCACGCCCTCGTCGGTGGAGCGCGCCGCCAGCACCCGCGGAGCCGGCGGTGCCTCGCCCGGCACCTGCTCGAGCACCGGGACGATCGCCGGGTGCAAATAGTGCCTCTCGACCAGGTCGTCGACCGCTCCGGTGGTGTCGGTGCGCAGACTCTTCGCGCTGAAGAACACGTTCCCGTCGACGGCAGGGAGGGACTCGGTCAGATCCAGGTGGTCGCCGAGCTCGCTCACCTCCTCGAAGACGCCGTCGACCGCCTTGTACGCCGCCTCGCCGATGTACAGTCCCACGTCGGTGTCGGCGACCTGGTCCGCCCACCAGGTCACGAGAGCCTCGTAGTCCGCGGCGGGGTGGCCGAACTCCCAGTAGATCTGTGGGTTGATGTAGTCGACCCAGCCCTCGCGCACCCAGCGCAGGGAGTCCGCGCTGATCATGTCGTAGGACTCCGAGCCGGAGGTGTCCGAGCCCTCCGGGTCGCTCGAGGCGTTGCGCCAGATCCCGAACGGGCTGATCCCGAACCTCACCCAGGGCTTCTCCGCCCGGATCCGCTCGCGCATCTCGCGCACCAGCAGATCGATGTTCTCCCGGCGCCAGTCCTCGATCGAGGTGGCGCCGTCACCGTACCTGGCGAACGTCTCCTGGTCCGGGTAGTCCAGGTCGCCGGAGGGATAGGGGTAGAAGTAGTCGTCGAAGTGCGCGCCGTCCACGTCGTAGCGCGAGACCGCATCCATCATCGCGTCGAGCACGAAGGCCCGCACCTCGGGCACCCCCGGGTCGTAGTAGAGCTTGCCCCCGTAGGGCCATACCCATTCGGGACGGCGGCGGGCGGGATGATCCTCGACGAGCTCGGGATCCTCGCTCATAGCGACGCGATACGGGTTGAACCAGGCGTGGTACTCGAGGTTCCGCTCATGGGCGGCCTCGATCTGGAACGCGAGCGGGTCATAGCCGGGATCCTTCCCCTGCACCCCGGTGAGGTACGCCGACCAGGGCTCGTACGGGGAGGGCCAGAACGCATCGGCCGTGGGGCGCACCTGGGCGATCACGGCGTTCAGGCCCATCTCCTGGGCGAGGTCGAGCCAGGCCAGGTACTCCTCCTGCTGCGCCTGGGCGGTGAGCCCCGAGCGGGAGGGCCAGTCGATGTTCTCGACCGAGGAGAGCCACATCCCACGGAACTGCCGAGCGGGGGAGGCGGGAGCCGCCGAGGCGGGTGCGGACGGGTCGGCGGGAGCGGGGACGCCGGCCGCGGTCGCGGCGACGGCGGCGGTGCCGACGGCGGCCCCGGTGCTCAGACGGAAGAAGGAACGGCGGTCGACAGGACGCACGGCGCTGTGGGCTCCTCGATCGGTGACACGGATCACCCACCCTCGCATGGCGGTGCGGGGCGGGCAAGCAGCGCCGGGGCCGGGAGCTCAGCTCTCGGGGTCGCTGGCTCCGGCCTCGGCGGCCGGCGCGTCCTCGGCGGCGCCGTGCTCCTCGTCCCCGTGGTGGCCGAAGGGCAGGACGTGGACGATCGCCGCGACGATGCCGCCGACGACGAGCCCCAGCACGAAGGAGAAGAAGGTGTTGAGCAGCCAGGCGAGCACCCCGCCGACCGCGGCGACGCCCGCCACCGCCGCCTCGAGGTGGTGCACGAACCCGTAGGGCTGGGCGAGACCGAGGTCATGGGTGCCGACCAGCAGGATGTGGCCGCCCACCCAGAGCATCGCGACCATTCCCACGTAGCTGATCGCAGTCATCACCCGGGGCATCGCCCGCACCAGTCCGTGCCCGAACCGCTGCTTGAGCTCCGAGTCGCCGTCGGCCGCCAGCGCGAGGCCCACGTCGTCCATCTTCACCAGGAGGCCGACGGTTCCGTACACGAGGACGGTGATGCCGATCGCGACCACGACGAGGACGGCGGCGCGCCCCCACAGCGTCCCCGCCTCGATCGAGTTCATGGAGATGACCATGATCTCCGCGGAGAGGATCAGATCGGTGCGCACCGCGCTCGAGACGATCCTGTCCTCGGCCTGCGCACCCTTGGCGGCTGCCGGCGCGTGCTCGGGCCTGCCGCGCACCAGCTCCCAGATCTTCTCTGCACCCTCGAAGCTCAGATAGAGGCCGCCGAGCATGAGGATCGGCGTCAGCGCCCAGGGCGCGAACACGCTCAGCAGCAGCAGGACGGGCAGGATGAGGATCAGCTTGTTGCGCAGCGAGCCCTTGGTGATCCGCCAGATGATCGGCAGCTCGCGCGCGGGCTTGAGGCCCTTCACGTACTGCGGCGTCACCGCGGCGTCGTCGATCACCACCCCCATCGCCTTGGAACCGGCCTTCGCGGAGGCGGCAGCGACGTCGTCGGCGCCGGCCGCGGCCAGGCGGGCGAGGGCCGCCACGTCATCGAGCAGTGCGGCGAGTCCACCGGCCATGCTGAGGTCCCTTCCCCCGGGGCAGCGGTCGCTCGGGCGGCGACCCGACCCAGGATAACGGGCAGGTGCACCGGCGAGACCCGGGACCCCTCGACTCCCCGCGCCGACGGTGGCAGGGTGAGGGCATGGATATCGCACTCATCGGAGGACATGGCAAGGTCGCGCTGCTGGCGGCGCCGCTGCTGGTGGAGGCCGGCCACACCGTCCACTCGGTGGTCCGCGACCCCGCCCACGTCGCGGAGGTCGAGGCCACCGGCGCCACGGCGGTGCTCAGCGACATCGAGATCCTCGACGCCGGCGGCTGGGACGACCTGCTGCGCGGCAAGGACGCGGTCGTGTGGTCCGCCGGGGCCGGCGGCGGGAACCCGCAGCGGACCCGCGCGGTCGACCAGGACGCGGCGATCGCCTCGATGGAGGCCGCGCAGCGCGTCGGCGCGGAGCGCTTCGTGATGGTCAGCTACTTCGGGGCGAGCCTGGACCACGGGGTGCCGGAGTCCGAGCCGTTCCACGCCTACGCCGAGGCCAAGGCGCGGGCCGACGAGCACCTGCGCGGCACCGAGCTGGCATGGACGATCCTCGCCCCCTCCCGCCTCACGCTCGAGGAGCCGACGGGCCGGATCGCCCTCGGCGCGGCCGAGGCCGGGGAGGTCTCCCGCGGCAACGTGGCACGCACGATCGCGGCCGCGCTCGCCCAGCCCGGCACCATCGGGCGGTTCCTGGCGTTCAACGACGGCGAGCAGGACATCGCGGACGCCCTCGGCGCCGTGAGCTGACGCGCTCCGGCACCGACGCAGGAGGGGCGACGTCCCCGGCCGCCGGGAGCGGCCGGGGACGTCCGCCGTCCGGGCAGCGACGGTGCCCTATCGTGTGGGGGTTCGAGCAGGCAGGAGACCGGAGGGCACCGTGGACAGCGCACGCCGATGGGGCGCCGTGGTGGCCCTCGCGATCGGGATCTTCGTGCTGATCACCATCGAGGAGCTGCCCATCGGGGTGCTCAGCGTGATGGCCCCCGACCTCGGGGTGAGCGAGGGCGTGGCCGGTCTCGCGGTCACCGTCCCCGGGATCCTCGCCGGTGTCGTGGCGCTGTGCACGCCCGTCCTCGTGCGCGGCCTGGATCGGCGCCTGGTGCTGGTGCTGGCGCTCGCCGCGGTGGTCGTCTCGTGCGCCCTCAGCGTCCTCGCCCCGACCTTCGCCGTGCTGCTGCTGGCGCGGCTGTTCGCCGGGATCGCGATCGGCCTGTACTGGGCGGTGATGGCGATCGTCGCGCTGGGCCAGGTGCCCGCGGAGCACGCCGCCCGGGCGCTGACCATCGCGTTCGGCGGCGCCGGGGGAGCGCTCGTGTTCGGGGTGCCCGTCGCCGCCTGGATCGGCACCCACGTGGGGTGGCGCATGGCCTTCGCGGTGGTCGGGGCCGTCGCCGCGGCGGTCGCCGTGCTGCTCCTGGTGCTCGTCCGGCCCGTGCGCTCCCCGGTGAAGGTGACCGGAGGGATGATGCTCGCCGCGGCCCGGACCCGCGGGGTGCGCTTCGCGCTCGCCCTCATCGCCCTCGCGGTGGTGGGCCAGTTCCTCACCTACAGCTACATCAGCCCCGTGCTGATCGAGCGCGCCGGTGTGGGGCTGGGCGACATCGGGCTGATGCTGCTGATCTACGGCCTCACCGGTCTGGTCGGCAACTTCGCGGTGGGGCCGCTGGTGCGGCGCAGCGCACCGGCCGGGGTGCTGGTGGTGGTCGCGGGCACGGCTCTGAGCCTGCTCGCCGTGCTGACCGTGATGGACGATCCCCGCCGGGCGATCCTGGTGATGGCGGTGTGGGGGCTGTGCGTCGGCGGGATCTCGGTGGCGATGCAGGCTTTCATCGGCTCCGAGGCGAGCGACGTCCTCGAGGAGGCGACGGCGCTGAACAGCGCCGGTTTCAACGCCGCGATCGCGGTCGGGGCCCTGCTCGGCGGGGTGATCCTCGACGCGGCCGGGCAGGCGCCGATGATCCTCACCTCGGTGCTGATGGTCGGCGGTGGGGCGGTGCTGGCCGCCCTCTACCTGCGCCCCGCGCCGGGCCGGGGTGCGGGGGAGCCGCTCAGCCCGTGATGCGGAAGGACCGCGCCCCGCGGGGCTCCTCCTGCCGCACGTCGACGCCGCTCACGCGGGCGCCCGCGGGGCCGCGGCGCAGCTGCTCGATCATCGAGTCCACCGCCTCCGGCTCGCCCTCGAGCGCCGCCTCGACGCTGCCGTCCAGCAGGTTCCGCACGGTGCCGGCGACGCCCAGCCGCTCCGCGGCGGCGGCCGCATCCATCCGGTAGCCGACGCCCTGCACCCGGCCGCGCACGCGCACGATCCGGCGCACCCGTGCGCCGCCGTCCGTGTCGGGCTCATCCATGGCCGCTCTCCTCTCTCCGACCGGCGCGGACCGGCCGCGTTCGCCGGCGGCGGGTCCCGCTCGCCGTGCGCCGTGCCTCGTCGCCGGCGCCTCGTCGTGCCTCGCTCGTCGGCCGATCGTAGCCGTGCCCGCCCGCGAGGGAAATCCGTGGCTCCCCGGCCCCGGGGATGATGGACTGCGGTCATGGCGACCTCCCTGACCACTCCGCGGCCCGAGCAGCTCGGGGCCGTGGTCGCAGCGCTCCGCGGCTGGCACCGCGAGGGCGGACCGTTCCACCTCCACCCCGGCGACCTCGGCTGGCACCATCTGCGCGGCCCCGAGGCGACCGCTGCGAACCTGCGCCTCTGGCGGCGTGAGGGGCGGATGGTCGCGCTCGGCCTGCTGGACGGCCCCGACCTGGTGCGCACCGCCGTCGATCCCGCTCACGCCGCGGACGAGGAGCTCGCACGCACCATGGCCGGCGACCTCGTGCACCCCGCCCGGGGCGTGCTCCCCGACGGCCCGGCCTACGTCGAGGCGCATTCCGCGCACCGCCTGCGCACCGAGCTGGGCCGGCACGGCTGGACCGAGGGCGAGCCCTGGGTCCCGCTGCGCCGCGAGCTGGGCTCCCCGGTCCCCGAACCGCAGCTGGCCGTCGAGCGCGTCGACGCCGGAACGGCGGGGGAGTACGCCGCCGTGCACCGCTCCGCCTTCTCGAGCCCCGGCGTCACCGAGGAGCGCTTCGCGACGATGACGACGGGACCGGCGCACCGCGAGGCGGTCTCGCTGCTGGGCCGCGACCGGGACGGCGCCGCCGTCGCGGTGATCACGGTCTGGTCCGCGGGCCCGGGCCGGCCCGCGCTGATCGAACCGATGGGCGTGCACGCCGACCACCGCGGGCGCGGCCACGGGCGGGCGATCTGCCTCGCGGCAGCTGCCCGGCTGCAGCGGATGGGTGCCTCGAGCGCCATGGTGTGCACGCCGCGCTCCCAGCCCGGCGCGGTGGAGACGTACCGCGCGGCCGGCTTCACGGCGCTGCCGGCCGTCCCGGACCTGCAGCGCCCGTCGGGGGCCTGACCCCGGCGCGGTCAGCCGTTGTCACCGCCGGTGTCGGCCGCGGCGCCGCCGGGTTCGTCGCCCCCGTCGCCCCACTGCCAGGCGGCGATGTGCGGCGGGTCCTCGCCGTGCTCGTAGGCGAAGGCACGGGCGCGCAGCCGGGCGTCGGCCATCTGCTGGCGCAGCTCGGCGTAGCGGACGTGGAGGCCCTCGACCCGGTCGATCACGTCCATCACCAGGTGGTAGCGGTCGGTGTCGTTGCGCATCAGCATGTCGAAGGGCGTGGTGGTGGTGCCCTCCTCCTTGTACCCGCGCACGTGGATGCGGGAGGAGCGGTCGTGGCGGTAGGCCAGCCGGTGGATCAGCCACGGGTAGCCGTGGTACGCGAACACCACCGGGATGTCCTGACCGAAATAGCCCTCGAAGTCGCGCTGCGAGAGGCCGTGGGGATGCTCGGAGTCGTCCTGCAGCCGCATCAGGTCCACCACGTTGACCACCCGCACCCGCAGGTCGGGGATCTCCTCGCGCAGGATCTTCGCGGCCGCGAGCACCTCGACGGTGGGGATGTCCCCGGCGCAGGCGAGCACCACCTCGGGCTCCGTCCCGGGCTGCTCGGTGCCCGCCCAGGCCCAGATGCCCAGCCCGCGGGCGCAGTGCACGACCGCCTCGTCCATGCCCAGCCACGTCGGCCCCGGCTGCTTGCCGGCCACCACGACGTTCACGTACTGGCGCGAGCGCAGGCAGTGGTCGTAGGTGGACAGCAGCGTGTTCGCGTCCGGCGGCAGGTAGACCCGCACGATCTC
>CAZHSL010000070.1:0-9718 GCA_964535185.1 uncultured Corynebacterium sp. | reverse complement strand
CGCGGACGAGGAGTTCGCCCGCGCCTCCGGCCTGCCGGTGCGCACCGTCAACGTCCTCATCGCCGTGATGGCGGCGCTGACGGTCACGCTCTCGATGCGCATCGTCGGCGCGCTGATGGTCTCGGCGCTGATGATCGTGCCGGTCGCCGCCGCGCAGCACTTCGTCGTCGGCTTCACCCGCACCATGCGCACGGCGATGGCGATCGCGGTGGTGTGCTCGCTGGGCGGTCTGCTGATCACCGTGTACGTGGATCTGCCGCCCGGCGGCGTGATCGTGCTGCTGACGATCGCCGTCTACGCGCTGGGACTGATCGTCCGGGCGCTGCGCCCGGTGCGGGAGGCCCCGGCCGTCGGCGGGCCCGGCCCCGCCCGCAGCGGCGGCACCGCCGCGCCCGCGCGTGCGACGCCCCACCAGTGATGGAAAGTCCCGCTGACCGTGGGGGACAATGAGGGCATGCAACGGAACACCCGCCAGCGCGCCGCGATCCTGGAGACGCTCTCGCGGCAGGACGACTTCCGCAGCGCCCAGCAGATCCACGAGCAGATGCGGGCCGACGGGGAGACGGTGGGCCTGGCGACCGTGTACCGGAACCTCCAGGCCCTCTCCCGCTCCGGTCGCCTCGACGTGCTGGTCGCGGGGGACGGGGAATCGCTGTACCGCCAGTGCGAGGACACCGGGCACCACCACCACCTGGTGTGCCGGGAGTGCGGCCGCACGGTCGAGTTCCTCGCCCCGAAGCTCGAGAGCTCGATGGACGCGATCGCCCACGAGCACGGTTTCACCGACGTGGACCACACCCTGGAGGTGTTCGGACTGTGCGGCGACCATGCCGCGGGCGACGAGGGAGCGGACGGGACCGAGCCGCGATGATGGAGTGGGTGCAGGATCTGCCGCTGCTGCCGGCAGTGGCGTTCCTGTACGTGGTGATCTGGTGCCGCGCCGGGGCCACGTACCTCGTCGGCCGGGGTGCGCGCCGGGTCGCCCGCCGCGGCAGGGTCGCCGCGTTCCTCGAGTCGCCGGGCGTGACCCGGGCCAGCGAGCTGATCAACCGCTGGGGGGCGCCCGTGGTGGCGCTGAGCTTCCTGACCGTCGGATTCCAGACCGCCGCGAACGCCGCGGCGGGCCTGACCGGGATGCCCGCCAAGCGCTACCTCCCGGCCCTCGCGATCGGCGGGCTGGCCTGGGCGCTCATCTACGCCACCGTGGGTCTGGTGGCGTTCATGGCCTGGTTCGAGCTGTTCCTGGTCTCTCCCTGGGGCGCGGTCGCGGTGCTGGCCCTGGTCGTGGTGCTGATCGCGATGCTGCTGCGGCACAAGCGCCGCACCGGCGGGCTCTCCGCCGCCGAGGTCGAGCCGCAGGCTGCCGCGGAGTCGGCCGAGACCGCCCAGGACGCACGCTCCTGACCGGCACGCGTCGCCCGGGGACCGCCGCCGGAGGCAGGCGGATCAGCCCGCGGTGGGCTCCTCGTCGGGAGCGTCGATCGCTCCCCCGTACCGGCGGTCCCGCCGCGCGTACTCGGTGATCGCCCGCCACAGCACGCGGCGGTCCACATCCGGCCACAGCTCCGGGACGAACACCAGCTCCGCGTAGGCGGCCTGCCACAGCAGGAAGTTCGAGGTGCGCTGCTCACCGCTGGTGCGCAGGAACAGGTCGACGTCGGGCATGTCCGGGTCGTCGAGATGCCGCGCGAAGCTCCTGGCGGTGATGCCCCTGCCGCTGATCCGGCCGGCCCGGGCATCCTCCGCGATCGCACGGACCGCGTCGATGATCTCGGCGCGCCCGCCGTAGTTCACGCACATGTACAGCGTCATCCGGGTGTTCGTGCGGGTGAGCTGCTCCGCCTCGCGCAGCTCCTTGATGACGCTGCCCCACAGCCGCTGCTCGCGGCCGATCCAGACGATGCGCACGCCCCAGGAGTTCAGCGTGTCGCGCTGGCGGCGCAGCACGGAGCGGGAGAAGCCCATCAGGAAGCGCACCTCGTCCGGGGAGCGCTTCCAGTTCTCGGTGGAGAAGGCGTAGGCGCTCAGATGGGTCACGCCGATCTGGAGGGCGCCGGCGACCACGTCCAGCAGCGCCGCCTCCCCCGCCTCGTGCCCGGCCGTGCGGGGCAGCCCCTGACGGTTCGCCCAGCGGCCGTTGCCGTCCATGACCACCGCGACGTGGGCGGGGATGGTGGGAGCGGGCAGCTGCGGGGGCCGCGCACCGCTGGGGTGCGGATGCGGCTCCTGGTACCCGTGGCCGGTCGCTGCGGGCATGGATCCTCCTGGTCGGTCGCGTCGGGCGCGCTCAGCGTTCTACGTAGTGCAGGGAGCGCACGGAGCGCTCGAGATGCCAGGTGATCGTGTCGGTGATCAGACGGCCGGCCTCCTGCATGACCGCGTCCTCGGCGCCGAGCACATTGTCCCAGTCCCCGGCGAGCAGGAAGATCATGTGCTCGATCGCGGCCTGGCGGACGGCGATCGCACCGGGCCGACGGCACGGCGTGCACACCAGCCCGCCGGCACGGATGTCCAGGGCGTGGTGGGGTCCGTGCGCCCCGCAGGAGGCGCAGACCCGCAGCTCGGGCGCCCAGCCGGAGACGGCCAGGGTGCGCAGGAGGAAGGAGTCCAGCACCAGCGGCGGCGGGATCCTCCCCTCCGCCATCGCGCGCAGCGCTCCGACCAGCATCAGGAACCCGCGCTGGTTCGGGTCGACCATCTCGTCGGTGAGTCGGTCGGTGGTCTCGAGCATGGCGCTGGCCGCGGTGAACCGGCCGTAGTCGGCGCTGATGCCCACTGCGAAGGCCTCGATCGTCACCACCTGGGTGACCGTGTGCAGCGATCTGCCGGCATGCAGCTGGACGTCGACCAGGGTGAACGGCTCCAGACGGGCGCCGAAGCGGCTGCCGGTGCGGCGCACCCCCTTGGCGACCGCCCGCACCTTGCCGTGCCGCCGGGTCAGCAGCGTGATGATGCGATCGGCCTCGCCCAGCGGATGGGTGCGCAGCACGATCGCGTCGTCACGGTAGAGCTTCTGCATCATGATCGTCCGAGCCTACGGCCGGGAGCCGTCAGGGCCCGGTATGCGGGGACGGTGTCGACCGGGAGGTCGGTCACCCCGCACGCCCCGGTCCGCACCGACCGGTCAGCACGGTCGGTGCCGAGGGGCCCGGCACGGCATGATGGCGGCATGAGCCGCTGCACGCACCTGTGCCCGGCGGCCGCTACCCGGAGGGAGTCGCCATGGGGATCTTCTCGATGCTGCGCCGCGACGAATCGGCCAGGAGCACCGCACGCGAGGCGATGAGGGAGGCCCGCCGCGGCGGGGACGCACCGCAGGGCGGAGCCCTGGAGCGCGCGGTGACGATGATCCGCGACACCGGGCTGGACGGGAGGCTCGCCTACTCCTCGGCGGCGGAGATCGCCCGGCGTGCCCAGCGCGGGCGCGGCCGCCGCCGCCCGCGCGTCGCGGAGCGGCGCATCGTGCGCCGTCACCGCTGGGGCGTGACGGCGGGAGGCTTCGTCACCGGCCTCGGCGGCTTCGTCACCCTGCCCGTGCTGCTGCCCACCAACGTGCTCGAGTTCTACGTGCAGGCCACGCGGATGGTGGGCGCGATCGCGGCGGTGCGCGGCTACGACCTGGAGGACGAGGAGATCCGGGTGCGGGTGCTCGCGGCGCTGCTCGGCGAGGAGTCCGGGGACGTGCTGAAGAACGTGGGGCTCGGCCCCGTCGCCGGGGCGGCGACGCGGACCCTCGCCAAGCGCCTGCCCACGACACCGCAGTCCCAGGTGGCCAGTGCGATCGGCGGGCGTCTGCTGCGCCGCTTCGGCCTGCGCTCCGTGCGGCTGTTCGGCAAGGCGATCCCGGGGCTCGGCGCCGTGCTCGGTGCGCTCTCGGACCGCTCCCAGCTGAAGCGGATCGCCGCCGCCGCGCGGAAGAGCTTCCCGCCGGCGCCGTGATGCGGGCCTTCGTCGCGCTGCGGCCGTCCCCCGCGGCGCTGGAGCATCTGGACGCTGCCCTGGAGGACGTGCGGGCCAGGGCGGGCCTCGCGCTGCGCTGGGGAGACCCCGAGCAGTGGCACCTCACGCTCGCGTTCCGGGCGGACCTGCCGGACGGAGCGATCGAGGACACCATCGAGCATCTGGCCTCCCTCGCCGCGGCCCATCACCCGATGCGCCTGCACCTCAGCGGGGCCGGGGTCTTCAACGCCCGCGCGCTGTGGATCGGCGTGGGCGGCGACACGGAGCGGCTCACCGCGCTGATGGGCGAGGCGCTGCTGGAGGGCGAGCTGAGGGAGCGCCGACGAGCGCACCTGACCGTCGCCCGGGTCTCCGCGCGAGCTCCCCGGGCGACGCGTCGTCGGCGCCGCGGACAGGCGCCCCCGCCTGATCCGACGCAGCTGCTGCTCGCCGACGCCGTGCACGCGCTGTCCGTCTACCGCGGTCCGACCTGGCAGGCGACCGAGCTGGAACTGGTCAGCTCCGTGCTCGGGAAGGGGCGCTCCGGCGGTCCTCTCCACGAGGTCCTCGCGACGGTGCCGCTGGGCTGAGCCCCCTCGCCGGCGTCCGGCTCAGGCGGGACGGCGGCCGACGGCGAAGACGCGCCGGAAGGGCAGCACCACGCCCCGGCCCGAGTCGGGGTACGCCGCACGCAGCCGTGCCTTGAACTCCGTCGCGAACTGCTCCCGCAGCACCGGCGGCAGGGCGTGCAGGGTGGGCCGGGCGCCGGTGCCGCTGACCCATTCGAACACCGGGTCCGGACCGTGCAGCAGGTGCAGGTAGGTGGTCTCCCAGGCGTCGACCTCGAGACCCTGCTGCTGGAGGGCGGCGAGATAGGCCGCCGCGTCATGGGATGCGGGCGAGGCGATGTGGTGCAGGTGCTCGGCGTAGGGCTCCTCGGCGGCGAGCTCGCGGCGCAGGGCATGGCTGGGCTCGTCGAAGTTCCCCGGCACCTGCATGGCGAACCACCCGCCCGGGGCGAGCAGCGACACCAGGCGCTCCAGGAGCTCGAGGTGGTCCGGGACCCACTGCAGGGCGGCATTGGTGACCAGCACGTCGACCGGGGCCTCCGGCTCCCAGTCGCGAAGGTCGCCGTGCTCCGCCCGCACGCCCGGCACCGTCTCGGCGCGGGCGATCATCTCCGGGCTCGAGTCCACGGCGAGCACCTCGGCCTGCGGCCAGCGCCGGGCGAGCAGCGCGGTCTGGGTGCCGGGCCCCGCGCCGAGATCCGCGACCGTGCGCGGCGCCTCGGCCCCGATCCGCGAGGTGAGCTCCAGGAAGGGCCGGGCGCGCTCGTCCTCGAACCGCAGGTACTGCTCCGGGCTCCACGTATGCGCCATCGTCAGCGCAAGACGACCCGCGTCCCGGTCACCGGGGCAGCGCCACCCTCACCTCCATCTGCGGCTGCACCAGGGAGACGTCCTCTCCCGGGGCGGCCCAGCCCGCGGCGAGGCTCGGGTCGAAGCTCCGCTCGACGAGGGTCAGCTGCGCACCCGGCGCCGCGGTCGCGGTGAGGGTCACGCGCTGCCCGGCACGGACCCCGTGGACCGACACCTCCTCCACCCCCTGTCCGGACTCCACGGGGATGCCGTCGACGGTGACATCGCCGAGCAGGCCGCCTTCCGCCTCGAGGACGAGCGCCGAGGCGTCCCGGGGTGCGTCGACCGTGATCTCGAGGGCCCCGTCCGCGGCGTCCGCGACCGCGACCTGCGGCATCTCGATCTCGGAGCGGGCGGCGGTGCCGTCCAGGGAGCGCCCCCAGTCGGTGGTCCCGGTGACGTCCCAGCGGGTGTCGCCGCTGCGGGCCTCCACGTGCGCGGTCACCCGTTCCTGGATGGGCTCCGGTGCGGCGAGTGTCCAGGCGGTGCCGGCGATCACCGTGGCGAGGGTGAGCGCCGCGGGCAGCACGGGGATCAGCAGGCGGTGGGGGCGGCGCACGGGGCCCGCTCCCGGTGCGACGGGGCCGCTTCCGCGCCGTGCGGGGGCGAGCAGCAGCGGGCCCGCGCTGCCGAGGCCGATCAGGACCGTGGCGGCCAGTCCGCCGGCCGCGGAGGCGATGCCGAACTCCGCGAGCGCCGACAGCTGGGTGCCGAGCATCCACCCCGTGGGCAGCAGCGCGAGCACGCGCACGATCAGGCCGGGCAGCGGCGGCAGGACCGCGGCGAGCAGCGCCCCCGACGCGGCGATCGCGGCAGGCGGGATGAAGGAGCTGCCCAGTGTGGGAGCGGCGACGGCGAGCACCGCCAGCAGCGCCGTGACGGCCAGGGCGCTTCCGAGCAGGACGGCGCTCCGCGAGATCAGCAGGCGGGCCAGCACCCAGCCGGCCGCGACCGCCGTCGCGGCGAGCAGCAGCTCGGCGACCAGGAAGGGCTCGGCCCGGACGGGTTCGCGGGTGGCCTGCGAGACCATCTCCCGGGTGACGTCAGCAGCGGCGGACCACAGGGCGAATGCGCCGACCGCGCCGCCGGCGAGCACCAGCAGTCCCGTCACGGCACCGACGCCGGCGCCGGGCAGGGACACTTCGGCGCGGCGGCGGCGCACGAGCACCGTCGCCAGGATCGCGAGCGGCGCGAGCACGCCGAGCGCGGTGACCAGCAGCGGCGGGAGCTGGACCACGCCCCAGGGGGCGGTGGTCTGCACCGGATGCTCATGGGCGCGCTCCTGGAGAGCGGTGAGGTCGCGGTCGCCCAGGTCACGGGTCAGTGCGAGGGTGAGGTCGCCGTAGTGCTGGAGGGTGGAGGGGTCGAGGTGCTCGGCGTCGTCCTGCGGGGAGTGGTAGGCCCAGGCGTCGTCGATGATGGCCATGTCCATCCCCCACCAGCCCGCGTCCCGATAGGAGCTGAAGTCGGTGTAATTGGGGATGATGGCGAACAGGGCGTCGGTGAAGGACTCGAACTCCGGGCGCGGGGACGACCCGATCACCGCGTGCATCGGGCCGCTGGTCCGCGTCACCATCGGTCTGCCCGAGACGCCGCGGGCCTCGTGGTTCAGCACCACCACCGGTGCCGTGAGCTCCCGGCCGGGACCGGTCAGGTACGCCTCCGCGCCCAGCAGTCCGCGCTCCTCACCGTCGACCAGCAGGATCACCAGATCGTTGCGCTGCGCCTCGGGGCCGAGCGCACGGAGCGTCTCGAGGATCACCGCGAGGCCCACGCCGGCATCGGCCGCGCCGGGGGCGCCGGACACCGAGTCGATGTGGGTGGCCAGCACCAGGGTGCCGGTGGGATCGCTGCCCGCCCGGGTGCCGATCAGGTTCCGCACGTAGCCGGCGGAGGCCTCGCCGTCGACCGTGCGGGCGCCGACGGCCTCCTGGGTCTCGGTCTCGAACCCCAGAGCGACGAGCCGAGCCTCGAGCTCCTCACGGGCGCGGTCGTTCGCGCTCGAGCCCTGCGGGCGCGGCTCGGCGACCACGGGGGCGATCGTCCTCGTGGCCCGTTCGGCGCTGAAGACGTCCTCCGGCGCGGAGACGTCCCTCGGCGCGGGCAGCCCGCGGGAGGCGAAGCCCGCCACGACCACGGCCAGCAGCACCAGCAGCAGGACCAGTCCGTGCCACCGAGACGCCGGGAGGGTCGGGGCAGGGTCCGCGCGGTGGGTCGCAGCCCGGCCGAAGGAGGCTCCGTCATCGGAGGAAGTCGTCATAGGGACTTTCTATCCCGTCGGCGACAGAGGAACGGCCACCCGCCCGCGACGGGCCCGCCGCGTGTCGCCCCGGCGCCGCCGGACCGCTCAGGTCCCGAGCTCACCGAGCCCCTCCGCGCCGGCCAGGCCGTCGGCCGCCTCGAGCAGCGCCGCCCGGAAGGCGAACAGCGAGGGGTGACCGGCCGCGCCGGCCCGGGCCGCGGTGTAGAGCGAGCGGTGAGGCGCTCCGGGCAGTCGCACCACACGGGTGCCGCCGAGGTGCTCGGCGGCGATCAGGCCGGGCAGGAAGGCGACGGCGTGACCGGTGCGCACCAGGTGCACCTGCAGCAGCGGGTCGGGGGTGGCGAAGCGGACCCGGGGCTCGATGCCGGCCTCCCGCAGGTAGGTGCGCGACCAGGTTCCGGTGCGGGTGCCCGAGGGGTCCAGCGCCCACGGAGCATCCGCCAGCTCGGCGAGGTGCCGGACCGCGGACCAGGGCCCGGAATCCGGCAGCACCAGCAGCAGGGGGTCCTGCAGCAGCGACTCGCGGTCGGTGCCGCGCCGCACCACCTGCTGCCCGCCGGGGTAGTCCTCGCCGAGGATCACGTCGTAGCGGTGGGCGAGCAGCCCGTCGTAGGCATCGTCGACCTCCTGCTGTGCCATCTCCAGGTGCAGGTCCGGGTGCTGCTGCGCGAGCACGCCGACCGCGGCGGGGGCGAGGGCGATCATCGGGGTCTGGAAGGAGGCCACCCGCAGCAGCCCGCTCGCCTCCCCCTGTGCGAGGGCGAGCTCGGCCTCCGCCGTCTCCAGCAGCCCCAGCATCTCCTCGGCGCGGCGAGCCAGCTGCACCCCGGAGTCCGTGAGCACCACCCTCCTGCCCACCTGCTGGAACAGGGAGACCTTCGTCTCCCGTTCCAGCTGCGAGAGCTGCTGGGAGACCGCCGACGGCGACATCGAATGGGCGCTCGCGACCGCCGTCATCGTCTCCAGCCTGCGCAGTTCGTGCAACAGGAACAGACGGTGCAGGTTCAGCATGGCGACCTCCTTCGATCATGAAGCTCTGCTTCACGGTACAGGTAGGAAACATTCGCTGGACCTGGCACGAGGAGCGTGGGCACAGTAGGGGTGTGACGACCTCCTCCGCGCCGGCCTCCCCGACCACCGCCCCGGCCCCGTCGGGGCGCTCCTCCGGCGTATCGCTGACGCCGGTGCTGTTCATCCTCGCCTCCTGCTTCTCCCTGCAGTTCGGCGCAGCGCTGGCGACCCAGCTGTTCCCCGAGATCGGCTCCTGGGGCACCACGGCCCTGCGTCTGGGGATCGCGGCGATCGTGCTGCTGATCGTGGTGCGCCCGAAGGTGCATCGCTTCACCCGGCAGCAGTGGGTCGCGGTGGCCGTGTTCGGTGTGGCGATCGGTGCGATGAACGGCGCGTTCTACGCCTCCATCGACAGGATCCCGCTGGGCACCGCCGTCGCCATCGAGTTCCTCGGGCCGCTCACCGTCGCCGCGGTGCTCTCCACCCGCCGCACGGACCTGCTGTGGGTGCTGCTGGCGCTGGCCGGGGTGGGGCTGTTCGGGGTGGAGTCCTTCATCGGCGTGGCGTCGCTGGATCCGATCGGCGTTCTCTTCGCCCTGGTCGCCGCCGTGTTCTGGGGGCTCTACGTGCTCTCCAGCGCGCGGGTCGGGCAGCTCGTCCCCGGGCAGGACGGGCTCGCGGTGGCGATGGCGATCGGCGCCCTGGCGATCCTGCCGCTCGGCGCCCAGGGCGCCGTGGCGGGGGTGACGGATCTGCGGCTTCTGGGCCTCGCCGTGGGCACGGCGCTGCTCGCCTCGGTGCTGCCGTACACGCTCGAGCTCTCCGCGCTGCGCCGCCTGCCCCGGCACGTCTTCGGCATCATGCTGAGCCTGGAGCCGGTGGTCGCGCTGCTGGCCGGGGTGGTGCTGCTGAGCCAGGAGGCGACGGCGGCACGGATCGCCGCGGCGCTGCTCGTGGTCGTCGCCAGCGCCGGCGTCACGCTCACGGCGCGCAGCAGCGGGCCCGACGTGCCCCAGCCGGTCGACGAGGAGCCCGGCTGGGACCTGCCCACCCCGACCCACCACACGGTCACCGGCGAGATGCCGAT
>CAZHSL010000069.1:0-9754 GCA_964535185.1 uncultured Corynebacterium sp. | reverse complement strand
CGCAGTACGCGGACCTCGGCGATCAGCTGCCGAAGTCCGAGTGCCTCAAGGACGTGGTCGAGCGCTTCCTGCCGTACTGGGAGGAGGGCATCAAGCCCGACCTCGTCGACGGGAAGACCGTGCTGATCGCCGCGCACGGCAACTCGCTGCGCGCCCTGGTGAAGTACCTCGACGGGATCTCCGACGAGGAGATCTCCGGGCTGAACATCCCCACCGGCCAGCCGCTGGTGTACGAGCTGGACGAGGACTTCCAGCCCGTGACCAAGGGCGGCCGCTACCTCGACCCGGTCGCCGCGAAGGCCGCCGCCGAGGCCGTCGCCAACCAGGGCAGGAAGTGAGCTGACCCTCTCGCGCGAACGGCGCCTCCACCCTCGGGTGGGGGCGCCGCTTCGCTGTCGACCGGCCGACGGGTCAGCGCCGCCGTCGCGTGCCGAACAGGCTGCGGGTGATCTCACGGCCCAGCACGGTGCCGGCCGAGCGGAGGAAGGACCTCACCGCGGGCTTCTCGAAGAACCCGCCGTCCTCCTCCGCCGAGCGCGACCGGCGGGCCGGTCCGTCGGCCGTCGCCTCCTCCTCGCGCTCCTCCACCTCGCGCGCGTCCTTCTCGGCGCGCGCGGCGAGGATCTCGAAGGCGGATTCGCGGTCCACCGCCGTGCCGTACTCCTCCTGCAGGGGCGAGGCGGCCACGGCGGCGGAGATGACCTCGGCGCCGGCCGGCTGCATCGAGGACTCCGGGGCGCGCACGGCCGTGATCGCGACCGGGGTCGGCGTGCCGTCCTCGCTCATCACGGTCACGATCGCCTCGCCGGTCCCGAGCGCGGGGATCACCTCGACCAGGTCGTGCTCGGAGGTCGGGAAGGTCGAGGCGGTGGCCTTGAGCGCCTTCGCGTCGTCGGGGGTGAAGGCACGCAGCGCGTGCTGGACGCGGTTGCCGAGCTGGGCGAGCACGTCCCCGGGGACGTCCTTCGGGGTCTGGGTGATGAAGAAGACGCCCACCCCCTTGGAGCGGATGAGGCGCACCGTCTGCACCACCTGGTCGAGGAACGCGTCGGAGGCGTCCTCGAACAGCAGATGCGCCTCGTCGAGGAAGAACACCAGCTTCGGCACCTCGAGGTCGCCCACCTCGGGGAGCTCCTGGTACAGCTCGGCGAGCATCCACATCATGAAGGTGGAGAACAGGGCCGGGCGCGTGGCCACGCCGGGCAGCTCGAGGCAGGAGATGACGCCGCTGCCGTCCTCGGCCCTGCGCAGCAGCTGAGCGGGGTCGAAGGCTGGCTCGCCGAAGAAGACGTCCGCCCCCGAGGCCTCGAAGGCGGTGAGGCTGCGCAGGATCACACCGGCGGTGGCGGTGGAGATGCCGCCGATGCCCTTGAGCTCGTCCTTGCCCTCGTCGGAGGTGAGGAACTGGATCAGGGCGCGCAGGTCCTTGAGGTCCAGCAGCGCCAGCCCCTGGGCGTCGGCGTAGTGGAAGATCAGCCCGAGCGAGGACTCCTGGGTCTCGTTCAGCTCGAGCACCTTGGACAGCAGCACCGGGCCGAAGTCGCTCACGGTGGTGCGGATCGGCACGCCCTCGCCCTGACCGCCGAGGGTGAAGAACTCCGTCGGTGCGGCGCGGGAGACCCACTCCTGGCCGCGGGCCGCTGCGCGCGCGGTGAGCTCGTCCGAGGTCGGGCCGGGCACGGCGATGCCGGAGAGGTCGCCCTTCATGTCGGCGACGAACACGGAGGCGCCGGCGTGCGCGGCCTGCTCGGCGATCACCTGCAGGGTGCGGGTCTTGCCGGTGCCGGTCGCGCCGGCGATGAGGCCGTGACGGTTGAGCATCCCCACCGCGAGGTTCACGGCCACGGCCGGGTTCGGCTCCTCCCCCTCGACCATGGCGCCGAGGTGGATGCGGGCGCCCTCGAAGGCGTAGGCGTCGCGGATCGCGGCGGCGGACGGGCTCAGCGCGTCGGTGCCGTCCGGGACGGGCGCGTCGTTCTCGGTGCTCATGGCGGTCTCCTCCTGCGTCGGCGCAGGCCGACAGTGCGTGCTCTCGACCCTGGAATCGTAGCGGCCGGACTCACCCCGGGCGGGTGGTCGGCGCTACCGTGTGCGCATGACGGATCTCCGTGACGCCCAGCTCGAGCTCGTCGGCGACCCGCCGCGGGCGGTCCGCGCCGCCCGGGAGCTGCCCTCGGCGGCGGTCGCGGAGATGCTGCAGGCGCCGTCGGCCCCCGCGCTGCTGGAGCTGCTGGGGATCACCGGGCAGGACCTCGCCGAGCTCAGCGCGCTGATCGGCCCGGCCGTGGAGGACCCCGAGATCCTCGCCGAGGTCACCCGCACCGCGAACCTGCTGCGGGCGGGTGCCGGGCTCGATGTGCCCGCGGTCGACCTGGCCGCGCGGGAGCGCGAGCACGGCGCGCTGCAGCGGCGTCTCGCCCCGGGCGAGGGCCTGCTGGCGATCCTGGCCCTGGCGGTGAGCACCTCCACGGTGCGGGCCTGGCACCGGGAGCGAGGCCTGAGCACCGAGCAGTCCTGGCATGTGCTCGCCGATCTCGGGCAGCAGATGCGGGTCCACCGCCGCAGCAGCGGCCGGCTGGGACTGCACCAGCTGCCCTGGATGGCGCTGAACTGGCGCGGCCGACTCGTGCACCTGGGGCGGCTCCAGTTCGATCTGCACCGGACCGAACGCGGCACCGCGCAGGAGCGCTGGGTGATCGGCACCCACATCCCGGCCACCGGCTCCCTGGACCCGGCTGCGGTGGAGGACTCCTTCACCCGTGCCACGGAGTACTTCACGACCCACTACGCGGACCTCGATGCCGACCGGCCCGCGGACGCCCCGCGCTTCGGTCACGAGTTCGTCTGCGACTCCTGGCTGATGAACGAGCTGCTGCCGCGCGAGCTCGGGGAGGACTCGAACCTCGGCGCCTTCGTGCGCCGCTGGGAGATCGTCTCCCAGGAGGCGGGGGCGGACTCCGCCGCCTTCTTCGTGTTCGGGGCCCGCCCGCCGTACGACGCCGCCGCCCTGCCGCGCACCACCCGGCTGGAGCGCCTGGTGGGCGGGCGCCTGACCGACGGGCGCGGCTGGTCCGCGGGGCAGGGCCGGCTGGTGCGCTGACGGCCCGGGCGGGGCCGCCCGCACCGAGCACCGCGCCGCGCGGCGGACCGCAGGCGGGACGACCGCGCCGTCAGAAGACGGAGTCGCCCTCGTCGTAGCGGTCCAGCACCTCGTCGAACGCGGTGCCGAGATCGATGCCGCGGGCCATGGAGACGGCGAATGCGCTGCGCGTGACCGCGAAGCAGATCTGCACCGAGAGCGTCGCCCGTTCATGGGCGTGCTCCCCCTCGAGCGATGCGGCCAGGGTCTCGATCATCTGGGTCTGGACCGACAGCAGGTTGCCCGAGGAGAGGGTGTGCAGCTTCGGCTCCGAGGCCATCACCTGCTTCTTCAGCTCCCGCAGCTCGAGATCCACCGGCGCGGCGGCGAGCGCCTCACGCATCACGGAGCGGAGCCCTGCGCGAGGACCCGACTCCTCGATCCGCTCCCGAAGCTTCTCGGCGATCCCGTCCTCGCTCTGCATCAGCACGCCGATGATCGCGGACTCCTTGGTGGTCCAGTGGTTGAAGAAGGTGCGGGTGGAGACCCCGGCGCGCTGGGCGATCGCCTCCACCGTGACGCCGCTGAGCCCGTGCTCGTGGACCAGCTCGAGGGCGGCACGGTGCATGGCGATGCGGGACTGGCGCTTCTTGCGTTCGCGCAGCCCGAGGGCCTGATCATTCGGGGTCGTCTCGTCGGTCACGCCCCCATCGTAGGTCCGACAGATCACAGACTCTGCACTCAGTGAAATAGTGCATCCAGTGCAAGTATTGGATAGTGTCATCCGGTCGATGCCCACCGTCGTGCCGCGACCTCCGGACGCGATCCCGCGCCCGCACCCGACCACCCTTCCGCACCCGTGATCCGAGGAGCTCGATGAGCACAGCAGCCCCCACGGCGCCGCAGCCCGGCACCGACACCGCCTTCACCGGCCTGGACCGACAGGGACGGCTCGTCTTCGTCGGCCTCATGCTCGGCATGTTCGTGGCCTCCATGTCCCAGACGATCGTCGGCCCGGCGATGCCGCGCATCGTCGCCGAGCTCGGCGGGGTCGAGCACTACAGCTGGATCGCCACCGCCGCGATGCTCGTCTCGGCCGTGGCCGTGCCCGTGGTCGGCAAGCTCTCCGACCTCTACGGGCGCCGCTGGTTCTACCTCGGCGGACTGGCCGTGTTCATGCTCGGCTCGATCCTCGCCGGCATGGCGCAGGACTTCTGGTTCCTGGTCTTCGCGCGCGCCGTCCAGGGGCTGGGCATGGGCACCCTGATGCCGCTGAGCCAGACGATCATCGGCGACATCATCCCGCCCCGCCAGCGCGGCAAGTACCAGGGCATCATGGGCGCCGTCTTCGGCGTCACCTCGATCGCCGGGCCGCTGATCGGCGGAGCGGTGACCGACCACGTCGGCTGGCGCTGGCTGTTCTACATGATGCTCCCCGTGGGCGTGGTCGCCTTCGCGTTCATCCTGAAGTTCCTCCACCTCGGCGCCGGGGACCAGCACGGGAAGGTGGACCTGCTGGGCATGCTCACGCTCACGCCCGGCATGGTGATCGGCCTGCTGGCCACCACCTGGGGCGGCGGCGACTACGCCTGGGACTCCCCCGTGATCATCGGGATGTACGCCGTGGCGGCCGTGTTCCTGCTCGCCTTCGTGATCATCGAGACGCGGGTGGCCGAGCCGCTGCTGCCCCTGCACCTGCTGCTGCGCCCCATCGTGGCGCTGTCGGTGGCGGCATCCTTCGCGATCGCCGTGGCCATGTTCGGCGCGATCATCTACATCCCCGTCTATGCGCAGGGCGTCATGGGCGTCTCGGCCACGAACTCGGGGGCGATCCTCATCCCGCTCTCGCTCGCGATGATCCTCACCTCCATCGTGGTGGGGCTGCTCATCTCCCGCACCGGCCGGTACAAGGAGTTCCTGATCCTGGGCGGCATGGTGCTGGTGACCGGGTACTGGATGCTCTCCCGCCTGGAGTACGGCGACTCCCAGCTGCGTCTCACCGCGGCGATGGTCGTGATCGGGCTGGGGCTGGGCCTGTCGATGCAGGTGTACACGCTGGTGGTGCAGAACATCGTGGCGCAGCGCGAGCTGGGGGTGGCCACCGCCGCCGTGCAGTTCTCCCGCAACATCGGCTCGACGATCGGCACCGCGGTGCTCGGCACCGTGATGACCTCGCAGATGGCCGGCGCGATCCAGTCGCAGCTGCAGCAGATCCCCGCCGAGCAGATGGCCTCCCTGCAGGCCTCCGGCGGCCAGGTCGACCCGGAGGGGCTCGAGGCCGCGGTGCTCTCGCCCGAAGCGCTCGAGCAGCTGCCCCAGCTGCTGGTGGAGCCGATCCGCATGGGCATGAGCGAGGCGATGCAGAAGGTGTTCCTCACCGCGCTGCCGTTCGTGGTCCTCGCCCTGCTGCTGTCGCTGTTCATCAAGCAGGTGCCGCTGCGCGACACGCTGCACGAGGCCGAGGACGCCCCCGGACGCTCCGGCACCGACGCGGCCGCGGAGCTGGGCGGGACGGGCAGCGAGCCCGAGGACCTGCACCCGCGCACCGGGCCGATCCCGGTGGTCGCTGCGTCGACGGCCGAGGGCCAGGGCGCCGAGGCCGAGCCCGAGGATGCCGGGCTGCGGCGCGACGCGCTCGGGGCCGACACCCACCCGGGCCCTGCCGGCGCGCAGTGACTGCGGGCCGTGGGACCGCCGGGACCGGTTCGGACGGACATGAAAAGATGGGGCAATGCTCCTGAGTGATCATTTCCCGCCGACGATGCCTGCGGCCCTCGAGGGACGCCTGACCACTCGTGTGCCCATCGAGGCGGATGTCGAGGCGATCGTCGCCCTGGTCACGGCCGATATCCGCAGCCACACCCCCGACGGCGCCGCCGACGAGGAGGCCCTCCGCTCCCGGCTGGTGGGGCTGAAGTCCTGGGCGCGCCGGGAGGTGGTGGTGGTGCCGGTCGCGGAGGACGGCTCCCCCAGCCTCGAGCAGGCCCCGCTGGCCTGGATCGCCCTGGAGGACCGTGCCGCCGGCCGCACCAACGTGCAGTTCGTGATCGCTGCGGACGCCCCCGAGCGTGATGACCTGGCCGGCGCTCTGCTGGACTGGGCGGTCGAGGTGGGCGGGTCCTTCGCCCGCGCCCGCGGTGTGGAGGAGACCCAGCTGGACATCGACATCCACGAGCTGGACACCGACCGGGCCCGCCTGCTGAGCGCGGCCGGGTACCGGAAGGTGCGCTCCTGGCTGCACATGCGCCGCCCGGTGGCGGCCGAGGAGTCGACCGGCCTTCCCGCCCCGCGCGAGGGCACCCGCGTGCGGCCCGTGCACCGCCATGAATCCGGCCTCCCCGTCTCCCAGGACGTGCGCAGCGTGCACCGGATGCTGGAGGAGTCCTTCGCGGACCACTGGGGCTCCTACCGGGAGTCCTTCGCCGAGTTCGTCCAGCGCCTCATCGAGACCCCCGAGGAGGCCGGCTGGGACCAGTGGTGGATCGCCGAGATCCTCCGCGAGGACCGCTGGCTGCCGGCCGGCGGGCTGGTGGCGGTGCCGACGACGGCGACGACGGTCGAGGGCGAGGGCACCTATCTGGAGTACCTGGGCGTGCACCGCAGCGCCCGCGGCCACGGGATCGCCAAGGCGCTGCTGCGCGCGGCGATCGCCGACGCCGCCGAGCGCGGCCGCACCCATGTCGACCTCGAGGTCGACGCCGATTCCCCCACCGGTGCGGACGGCCTCTACGCCGCGATGGGCTGGGAGACGTTCGAACGCACCCAGTCGTGGCACTCCTCCGCCCCGTCGCATCCCTCGCGTCTGCTCGAGCCTCCGCCCGAGGGCTGAGCGGGGTCACGGGACCGGCGGCCGGGGCCCGGGGCCCGTCCCGCCGACGTCCCCTGCGCGCGGGCGACCCCGTTCGCAGCGGGATCCCACGGCTCCGGACACGCCGCGGACATCGGATTGTCCGACGTTCCGGAATGCAACATCTCGCCTGGTCGGACCGTGTTTCCGGGTCCTTGCGCGCGGCCGGGGGTACGTCCCAGAATGGACCGCGACAGGCCGGTCGGACGTCGGCCCCGGCGGCGGTGCCGGGGCCCGGTCGGTCCGTCCCCGGGAACGGACCCGGGCAGGGACGAGAGGTGCAGCGGAATGTTCAGGAGCATCGGGCGCGGAGTTCTCGAGTTCGCACGAGCGATCGATACGGGCAATGCCATCCGGCACGGGGTGGCGCCGCGCGCCTACCCCAGCGGTGGGCCCACGGCACGGTCGGCGGCCGAGGCGTCGGCGATCCAGCGGCTCCCGGAGTCGGACGCGCGCCCCTGAGCGCGGGCCGCCGAGCGCAGGCCCGCGCTCGGCGGCAGGGACTCCCGCTGGAGGTCGCGTGCTCGTGCGCGCACGGGCACGGGTACTCCGGCGGGTGGGCGGCTCAGCTGGTCGTCGGGCCTGCGCTCATCGGGGTCGGCGCAGCCAGCGCCAGATCCGGAGCGGGAACATCCCCAGCAGCGGTGCGTTCCGGCCGAGCTGGGCGTCGTCCCGACGGTCGAAGGCCGCGGCGAACCGTTCCGCCTCCATCGCGGTGTCGTAGGTCTTCTCCCCGCCGGTGCCGCAGCCGCGCTCGCACTCCCAGCGCATGGTGCGCCCCTCGGCGCGGAAGGCGGGGCGATGGCCGAAGACCCGGCAGCCCAGCGGCATCATGCCCGTCCCTGCGGCGCGCCCGGTCCGCCGCCGGCACGGTTCCCGTCGGCTCCGGGGGCATCGGTCGATCCGGAGGTGCCGCCCGGCCCGTCGCCCGCGGCGGCGTCGGCGTCCTCGGCGGTGAGCGGGGTGGCGAGGTCCTCGAGCTTCTGGCCCTCTGCCCGGACCCCGAAGAGCAGCTCGGCGACACCGCCCAGCGACATCACGGCCGCAGCGATGAGGAAGCCCACGGCCACGGGCATCCGCTCGCCGGTGTCGATGAGGGTGCCGAACAGCAGCGGCCCGACGATGCCGCCGGCCGCCGTGCCGACCGCGTAGAAGAACGCGATCGCGAGGGCGCGGGTCTCCATCGGGAAGATCTCGCTCACGGTGAGGTATGCCGCGCTGGCACCGGAGGAGGCCAGGAAGAAGGTGATCACCAGCAGGATCATGAACGCGGTCAGTCCCCCGGTCTGGCTGAGGAACACCCATGCCAGCGGCAGCGTCACCAGGGCGCTGCCGAGATAGGCGATGGTGATCATCGGCTTGCGGCCGACGGAGTCGAAGAAGTGCCCCAGGAGCACCGGTCCGGCGAAGTTCGACAGCGCCCAGAAGATGATGAACAGCGGGGCGAGCGCCGCCGCGACGCCGTAGAAGGTGGACAGCAGCACGCCCAGGTTGAAGGTGATGCCGTTGTAGAGGAACGCCTGCCCGATGAACAGCGCCAGGCACAGCAGCGAGCGCTTGGGGTACTTCCGGAACGCGACGGCGGCGATCTCCCGGAACGGGATGGCGGTGCGCTGGCGGACGGTGAGCGAGCCCTCCGCCGGGGGCAGCTCCTCGCCCTTCTCGTGCTCGATCGACTCCTCGATCCCGCGCACGATCCGCTCGGCCTCCTCCTCGCGGCCGTGGATGAACAGCCAGCGCGGGCTCTCCGGCACGTGGCGGCGGACCACGAGCACGGCGATGCCCAGCACGGCGCCGAAGCCGAAGGCGAGCCGCCAGCCCAGATCCACCGGCAGCAGCACGGTGCTCAGCAGCACCAGCGACAGCGCGGAGCCCGCGGCGGAGCCCAGCCAGTAGGAGCCGTTGATGACGAGGTCCACCCGCCCCCGCACCTTCGCGGGGATGAGCTCGTCGATCGCGGAGTTGATCGCCGCGTACTCGCCGCCGATCCCGGCGCCGGTGAGGAAGCGGCAGAGGAAGAAGTACCAGGCGGAGAACGAGAAGGCCGTGGCGACGGTCGCCACGAGGTAGAGCACGAGGGTCCACAGGAAGAGCTTCTTGCGGCCCAGCCGGTCGGTGAGCTGTCCGAAGAACAGCGCGCCGAGGCATGCGCCGACGATGTAGATGGCACCGGCGACGCCGATCTGGGCGGCGCTGATCTCCAGGCCGCTGCCCTCCTCTGTGAGTCGGGCGGCGACGTTGCCGACCATGGTCACCTCGAGGCCGTCGAGGATCCAGACGCTGCCCAGGCCGATCACGACCCGCCAGTGGAAGCGTGACCAGGGAAGACGATCCAGCCGTGACGGCACCTCGGTGGTGATCGTGCCGGTCTGTGCCTGCGCCATCGCTCCGCGCTCCTCGTGTTCGGTGCGCCGCGGAGCCGACGGATCACGGCCGCTCGGCGACGTACGGGAACCTAGACCTTCTGCCCGCGCAGCGGCAAGGACGCTCCCCGCCGATCGGTAGGGCAGGCACGGCGGGCGCGGCGCGGCAGGGCAGGACACCCATGACCGCGCAACGCGCTGCGGAGCGGGTGGATGCCGGGCCGGTATCCACCCGCTCTGCAGCGCGTCACGGCAGGTGCGCTCGGGAGGTCACTCCCACTCGATGGTGCCCGGGGGCTTGGAGGTGATGTCGAGGGTGACGCGGTTGATCTCGCTGACCTCGTTGGTGATGCGGCTGGAGATCCTCGACAGCACGTCGTAGGGCACCTTGGCCCAGTCGGCGGTCATCGCGTCGTCGCTGGTGACGGGGCGCAGCACGATCGGGTGGCCGTAGGTGCGGCCGTC
>CAZHSL010000068.1:0-9933 GCA_964535185.1 uncultured Corynebacterium sp. | reverse complement strand
CGACGGAGATTCCCCAGCTCAGCGCCGCCCCGCACGTGGTCGCCGTCGCGGCCGGCGGGGACAAGGCCGAGGCGATCATGGGGGTCGCGCGGTCGGGTCTGATCACCGGTCTGGTGACCGATCGCGAGGCCGCGCAGCGGATGCTGGAGCTCGGCGGCGCGCGGTAAGAGGGGCGGCGCTCCGTCGCACCTCTCGACACCCGATGTGGCCCGTGCTACATTTCTGGACCAGTTGACGGTTAACCGTTAACGAGACGCGAATCGGGCCGATGACGAGTTCGCGACCGGACGGATCGACAGGACCTCGAGGATGAGGAGCGACGATGGCCGAGAGCCTGAACTGGGAAGCGCCGATCCTGGCTGCGCCCAGCACGCCGAAGCTCAGCGAGCACGTGGCGCGCGAGCTGCGCGCCGCGATCATCAACGGATCCCTGGCACGGGACACGCACCTGGTCGAGGCGCGGCTGTCGAAGACCTTCGGCGTCAGCCGGGGACCGATCCGGGACGCCCTCGCCCAGCTGACCAAGGAGGGGCTCGTCGACGCGCGACGCCGGGGCACCTTCGTGCGCGGGCTCAGCCTCGACGACATCGAGGAGCTGTACTCCCTCCGCCAGCTGATCGAGTCCGAGGCGGTGCGGCGATGCCTGGAGGCACCCGCCGCGAGCCTCGCCGGGCTCGAAGCCTCCCTCGAGGGGATGCGCTCGGCCCGCGACGCCGAGGAGTTCGCCCAGGCCGACCTCGCCTTCCATGGCGCGCTCTACGAGATCGCCGGCCACCGCAGGCTCCGCGAGATCTGGCTGCAGTACGAGCCGACCTTCTCCGGGATGCTCGCCGTGACGAACGCGCAGGACGCCACCCTCACCGGCACCATCGAGGACCACGAGGTCCTGCGCGATGCGATCCGCGGGAAGGACGAGACCCGAGCCTTCTCCCTGCTCGCGGACCACCTGGAGGGCTCCCGCCGCCGGATGCTCGCCGCCTACGCGACCGACGGGACGGCGCCCGCTGAGTCCTGACCCCAGACCCACTGACCTGTTCCTCACCCACCGATGCAGTACACGAAGGAGTGTCCGTCATGAAGCTCACCCGTAGGTCCGCCCTGATGTCCGTGCCCGTGCTCGCCGGGCTCGCCGCCTGCTCCAAGGTCTCGGAGGACGGGGCCGGCTATCCCGACGGGGACATCCGCCTGATCATCCAGGCGGATCCCGGCGGCGGCTCCGACCTCTCCAGCCGCGCACTTGCCAAGCAGCTCGAGGAGACGCTCGGCGTCTCCGTCATCCCGGAGAACAAGCCGGGCGCCTCCGGGGCGATCGCCATGGAGTACGTCGGCAAGCAGAAGGCCGACGGATACACGCTCGGGTTCTGCCCGGTCGAGATCTCGATGCTGCACACGACCCAGAACGCCGACCTGCTGCCGGAGAACTTCACGTTCATCGGCCAGATCATGCTCGCCCCCGGCGTGATCAGCGTCGCCGCGGACAGCGAGTACGAGACGCTCGAGGACCTCCTCGAGGCCGCGAAGAAGGAGGAGCTCACCGTCGGCAACTCCGGCGCCGGCTCGATCTGGGAGGCGGCGACCCTGGGCGTCAACGCCGAGCTAGGCACGAAGCTCACCCCGGTGCCCTACGACGGCGGCGCCACGGCCGTCAGCGCCGCAGCCTCCGGAGAAGCCGCCGCCGCGGTCTCCGGTGCCGGAGAGGCGCTCGCGCAGGGCGAGGAGATCCGCGTGCTCGGAGTCATGCACGAGGAGGCTCTCCCGGACCTCCCGGACACCCCCACGTTCGAGGACGCGGTCGGCGCCGACCTCCAGTACGGCGGCTGGGGCGGGATCTACTCCGCCGCCGATCTCCCGCAGGAGATCCGCGACACCCTCGAGAAGGCCGTGAAGGACGCGGTCGACTCCGAGGAGTACCAGGACTTCCAGAAGAAGTCGGGGAACCTCGTCGTCTACCGGGACTCCGAGGAGTTCACCCAGTTCGTGCAGGAGCAGTTCGACGAGTTCGCGACGCTGCTCGGCTGAGCCCGTGCCCGCGGAACAGGTGAAGGAGGTGTCGACGATGTCGCTCCCGCACGATGCTCCACCAGGCGCGGAGCCCGCTGAGGACGAGAACGCCCTGGAGGACGACAACGCCGTGGAGGACGAGGCCACCCTGGAGGACGGCGGAGCTGCCGCGTCACGACCGCTCGAAGTGGGCGCCGCACTGGTGGCCTGCGCCGTCTTCGGCATCGCCCTGGTCCTGTCGCTCACCCTCTCCATCAGGGCCGAGGCCGCTCCGGGGCAGATCGACGCCCGGTTCTGGCCGTCGGTGCTGTCGGTCATCGGACTGGCGCTGGCTCTGGCCCGCCTGGTGACGACCCTGGTGACGGCGCCGCAGCCTCGCGGCGACGTCGAGGCGCGCCAGCCGGGCGGCATCCCGCGGGTCCTCGCGACGCTCGTGATCACGGGGCTGTTCATGGCGCTGTGGTCCGTCGGGGACGTCATCCTCGCGGGATACCGGATCCAGCTCTTCCCGATCGCGATGGTGGCCTTCCTCGCCGCGCTGCTCGCCCTGTACGGGGCGCGCGGCTGGAGGCCCTATGTGCTGTTCCCCGTCCCGCTCGCAATCGGCACCTATCTGCTCTTCGGAATGCTCCTGAGGATCCCCCTATGAACGCGATCACTGACGGACTGACCGCCCTCGGCTCCTGGGAGGTCGTGCTGTGCATGCTGCTGGGGCTCGGCCTCGGCCTGCTGGTCGGTGCCTTCCCCGGCATCACGGCGACGATGGCCGTCGCTCTGGCCTCCGGGTTCATGATGACCCTGGACCCGGTCCCCGGCCTGTGCGTGCTGCTGACCATCTACGTCGCCGCGAACTTCGGCGACCGCATCCCGGCGATCCTGATCAACACGCCCGGCACGCCCGCGTCGATCGCGAGCACGCTGGACGGCTATCCGATGGCGAAGAAGGGCCAGGCAGGCATCGCGCTGACGCTGTCGGCCTTCGCCTCCGCCGCCGCGATTCTGCTCAGCATGGTCATCTTCGCCGCCGCCGCAGTGCCGGTCGCGACGCTGGCGAGGAACTACTTCCGGTCCCCGGAGCTGTTCGCCCTGGTGGTCTTCGGGCTCACCGTGATGATCGGCATCGCCTCGAAGTCCGTGCTCAAGGGCATGATCGGGGGAGTGCTCGGCCTGCTGCTGGGCACCGTGGGCCTGTACTCCGCGACCGGCGATCAGCGCTTCACCTTCGGCATCCCGGAGCTCGCCGGAGACGAGGGCGTGCCGTTCATCGCGGTGATCATCGGCCTGTTCGGCGTCGCCGAGCTGCTCGACCAGATGCTCACCCACCGACGCTCGGGCGTGAAGCCGATCTCCGCGCTCGGCCGCTGGTGGCCGAACAGGTCCGAGCTGCGCGGCTCGGTGCGTCCCTTCGGCGTCTCCTCCGTGGTGGGGCTGCTGACGGGACTGGTCCCCGCCGCCGGCGGCGACATCGCCGGCCTCATCGGCTGGGACCGCGCCAAGCGGGCCTCCAAGACCGGCGCCACCTACGGCCGCGGCAACTACGAGGGCGTGGTCGCCTCCGACACCGCCTCCAGCGCGACGCTCGGCGGCTCCCTGACCACCACCATGGCGCTCGGCATCCCCGGTGACTCCGTGATGGCGGTGATGATCGGCTCGATGCTCGTCTGGGGCCTGAACCCCGGGCCGGGCCTGTTCACCTCGCGCCCCGACCTGGTCGTCACGATGACGGCGATCATGGTGCTGGCGGTGGTGATCTCGCTGGCGGCGAGCCTGCTGCGGCTGAAGTGGATGGTGAAGCTGCTGGACACGCCGAACCACTACCTGTGGCCGGTGATCCTGGTGTTCTGCATGATCGGCACCTACGCGACGACCAACAGCATCTTCACCGTGATCGTGATGATGGCCGCCGGAGTGTTCGGCGTGGTCTGCAAGCGGCTGGAGATCCCGGCCGGCCCGATCGTGCTCGGCCTGCTCCTGGGACCCATCGCGGAGGAGAACCTGGCCCGCGCCCTGGTGCTGCAGCACGGCAACGGCTTCTTCGACGTCTGGTCCCCGATCGCCCTGGGATTCCTGGCGCTCGCCCTCGGCTCCCTGCTGCTGCCCCTGCTGCGCCGGCGCGCCCCCGCGATGACGGGGCTCGAGACGCCCCCGGCCGACGGGCCCGGCTCAACCCCCGCGGGAGACGAAGCCCCCGCTGCCACCCCGGACCAGGCCCGAGCGAGCGAGAGCTCGTCGCCCAGGACCTGACCGACCTCACCCCCGACCACCCATTGATCTCGACCCACAGGAGCATGTCCACCATGACGACCCCCACCGCTCAGCCCGCGATCATCACCGCCGTCCCCACGGGGTTCGACGCCGAGGGCGTACTCGATCTCGACGCCTCCCGCGCGATCCTCGAGTTCGTCGCGGAGAGCGGGAACGAGGGCGCCTTCGTCCTGGGGACGACGGGCGAGTTCCCCGCGCTCAGCATCGAAGAGCGAGGCCAGCTGACCCGGCTCGCGCTCGACGTGCTCGCCGACCGCATGCGGGTGATCGTCCACGTCGGCGCGAGCAGCCTGCACGAGGTGAAGCAGCTGATCGGCCAGGCGCGGGAGGCGGGCGCGACGGAGATCGCCGTCATCACCCCGTACTACCTGCCGGTGACCGACGGGGCCCTCGAGGAGTTCTTCCAGGCCGTGAGCGAGGAGTCCGCGGGCCTGCAGGTGTACGTCTACGTGTATGCGAAGCGCGCGAACAACTTCATCTCCCCGGACCTGATGCGCACGATCTCCCGACTCCCGAACATCGTGGGAGCGAAGGTCAGCGAGGAGCCGCTGTCGCTGCTCGCCGAGTACCGTGCGGTGGTACCCGAGGACTTCATCATCTACACGGGCGCCGACGCCGACGTCCTCCGAGTGACCGAGCACGGCGCGCAGGGCGTCGTCTCCGGCGTCTCCTCGGTGCTGCCCGCGCCGTTCCGCGCAGCCGTCGAAGGCCGCGGCACCCCGGAGGAACTGCAGCGCGGCGTGGACCAGGCCGTCTCCGCGATCGCGGGCGACATGGCCCGCATGCACGAGGCATACGCGCTGCAGGGCGTGGACTCCGGGACCTGCCGGATGGCCATCGCGACGCCCGACGACACCGCCAAGCAGGAGATCGCGGCGGCGGTGGAGGCGCTGGGGAGGGCGAGGGGCTGAGAGAACAGTCCCGGTGGCTCTAATTCCCGCAGCAGCTATTTCCCGCGCCTTGGCCGAGGCGGCAGGGGGTACTTCCACTGACGCTCGTGGCCCTCTTCGTGCCATGTCACCGTCATGATGCTGTCGGACGTTGCCATTGATCTTGCTGCGATGAACGTGAGTGCTTCGCCCGGGCCGAGATCGGTCGTCTCGGGCGCTCGGAAGATCATGCCTGAGTCGGGGGCGGGCGAGACTGTCACTGCCGATGCATCTGCCGAACCCGTGTTCTGCAGTTGGTATGTGTCGCCCTGGTAGTGGGTCATCGTCCACGCCGCGCGCTTACGCAACTCAGCACTTCCAGAAGCTACGATTTTCTCAAGGGCGCCAATGGCAAGGCGTACGTTCTCGTCGCTCAGAGCAGCTGCGGCTTCGGACCGGCCCGCCGCAGCACGCTCAGCTCGGACACCGAGGATGATGCTAGCGATCACTCCCACGGTCGTGGCGATGTTCGCGATGGTTGCCCAGGTCACCATGGGGATGCTCCTACATAGATGTTGAGTGTCACTCGGGCCGAGCGTTGCTCGGGGGCAAGGGAGGGGAGTTCGATCAACGTAGCCTTGGTCAACATTGTCCAGAGCTCACAGACAAATGTGAGCCCAGCTCGCACCCGACCCGCCCGAATGTCGCCCCTGACCTGCACACTGCTGAACAGGTGACGTAAAGTCGCCAGAGGATCCGATCTGCAGAAGGGCACGTAGTGAGCGCACAGCTGGTCGACGAGCCGGGCACCGCCGCCATCTCCCCAGGCTCCCTGGTCACTGTCCGCGACGAGACCTGGCTCGTCACCTCCGTGGAGGACACCCCGGACGGCCCCCTCTACGCGGTCCGCGGCGTGAGCGACTTCGTCAAGGACACCACCGCCTCCTTCTACGCCACTCTCGACACGATCACGCCCCAGAACCCGGAGGACTCGACGGTCGTCGCGGACACCTCGCGCCGCTACCGCCGCACCCGACTGTGGATCGAGTCGACGCTGCGCAAGACCCCGGTCCCGATCGACCACGCCGAGCTCACCGTCTCCACACAGATGCTCGCCGATGATCTCCCGTACCAGCGCGAGGCCGTCGAGATGGCCCTGGACCCCGAGCGGATCCGTCCGCGCCTGCTGATCGCGGATGCGGTGGGCCTGGGCAAGACTCTCGAGATCGGCATGATCCTCTCGGAGCTGATCCGGCGCGGCCGCGGCCGGCGGATCCTCATCGTCTGCCCGCGGCATGTGCTCGAGCAGATGCAGCACGAGCTGTGGACCCGCTTCGCGATCCCGTTCGTGCGCCTGGACTCCGAGGGCGTGCAGCAGGTGAAGCAGCAGCTTCCCGCCTCCCGGAACCCGTTCACCTTCTTCGAGAAGGTGATCATCTCGATGGACACCCTCAAGCAGGATCGCTTCGTCCACGACCTGCGCCATCACCGCTGGGACGCGGTGGTGATCGACGAGTCCC
This sequence comes from uncultured Corynebacterium sp., assembly GCA_964535185.1. Taxonomy (GTDB): domain Bacteria; phylum Actinomycetota; class Actinomycetes; order Actinomycetales; family Dermabacteraceae; genus Brachybacterium. Next base: position 3,278 of record CAZHSL010000068.1, on the reverse strand, counting down.
ACAACGTCACCAACCAGTCCACGCAGAACAACCAGCTCGCCCACGTGCTCGCGCCGAACACGGACGCGCTGATCCTCGCCTCGGCCACCCCGCACAACGGCTCCAACGACTCCTTCGCCCAGCTGATCAGCCTGCTGGAGCCGACGGCCGTGTCCCCGAAGCGCGAGATCGCCGACGGCGCCACGCAGCGCCTGATGATCCGCCGCCACCGCTACTCGGACTCGGTGAAGGACGAGGTGGGGGAGAACTGGGCCGAGCGCCGCCCGCCGGAGATGCTGCCGGTCGAGGCCTCCGCGGAGGAGCTCGCGGTCGCCCGAGAGATCGCGCAGACCTGGACCCACCCGCCCGTCGGCCACGGACCGATGTCCGGCAGGGGCTCGCAGCTGTTCCCGTGGACGCTCGCCAAGGCGTTCCTCTCCTCCCCGATCGCGCTGAAGGAGACTCTCCGCAACCGCACCCGGGAGATTCTGGGGAAGGTCGAGGTCGACCACCTCGCCGAGGTCCCGCCCACCAACGCCCACGCCGCCGAGGCCGACGCTCTCCTCCGCCTCACGGAGCTGAACAACGCCTGCATCCCCTCCGACGGCTCCCCTCGCTCGGGCAAGTACCGCCGCCTCGTCGAGCTCCTGAAGGACAAGGGCGTCTCCCGCACCTCCCCGGAACGCGTGGTGGTCTTCGCCGAGCGTGTCGCGACCCTCTCCTGGCTGCGCGAGCATCTGCTCATCGACCTGAAGCTCAAGGACGACCAGATCGCGGTGCTCCACGGCGGCCTGACCGACGTCGAGCAGCAGCGCGTGGTGGAGTCGTTCAAGCAGAGCTCCTCGCCGATCCGCGTGCTGATCACCGGCGACATCGCCTCGGAGGGCGTGAACCTGCACGCCCAGTGCCATGAGCTGATCCACTTCGACGTCCCGTGGTCCCTGATCCGGATCGAGCAGCGCAACGGCCGCATCGACCGCTACGGCCAGCGCACGCCCCCGCAGATCACCGCCCTGCTCCTGGACCTCTCCGAGGTCGAGGGCTTCGACGGCGACATCTACGTGCTGCGCCGCCTCCTGGACCGCGAGAAGGAGGCGCACGAGCAGCTCGGCGACGCCGCCTCGCTGATGCAGAAGTACGACGCCGCCGCGGAGGAGCGCGCCCTGATCGACGTGCTCCGCAGCGCGAAGGACGTCGAGGAGGTGCTGCCCGAGGTCGAGCAGCTCCACCCGATGAACGCTTTCCTCCAGGGCCTGCTCGCCCAGGACTCCGCCCCGCAGCCGCGGCGCCGGGACGGCCACCGTGCCGCACAGGAGACCTCCTTCGAGACCGGCCTGTTCGATTCCGACGCCGACTTCCTCGTCTCCGGCCTCACCGAGCTGCACACCCAGCCGGGCCGCCCCGTCGCGCAGGGCGGCGTGGACCTCGTGCTCGATGAGCCGACGGGACTGATCCAGTTCACCCCCGGCGAGGACCTCGGCCGGCGCCTGGACCACCTCCCGCAGACCTACCTCGCGGACCGCCGGGTGAAGGAGACGCTGCGCCTGACCTCCCGTGCCGACGTCGGAAACAGCCGCCTCCGCGCCGCGCTCGACGATGACTCGGGCACCAACTGGCCTGACGTCCACTTCCTCGGCCCGCTCCACCCGGTCCTGGACTGGATGAGCGACCGCGTTCTCGCCGGTGTCCCCAGCGGTGAGGTGTTCGCGATCCATGGCCAGGTGGACCGCCCCTGGGTGATCTTCCAGGGCACCCTCACCACCGCCCGCGGCCAGATCGTCTCCTCGACCGTGCTCGGCATCGCCGACGACGACGGCACCCCGCGCGCCCTCCCGCACGTCGCCCCCTCCACGCTGTTCCAGGAGATCGGCCTGGACCCGGACGCGATCGGCACCGCGGTCGCAGATCCTGGTCAGTACCAGGCCCTGTTGCGTGCCGCCGTGCCCGTCGCCCGGGAGTTCATGGAGCAGCAGGTGGCCCCGGGCATCACCGCTGCCGCGACGGCGCGGGTCGAGCGCTGGAAGGCTGAGCAGCTGCGCTGGGAGTCCGACGCCGCCCACGCCCGCGGCACCTCCGCGCTGATGCTCGCCACCCGCGAGGCGCTCGAGGTGGAGAAGAAGCTCGTCAGTGACATGCTGCCGGACCGCACCTTCGTGCGTCCGCTGCTCGTCGTCGTCCCCCGTCCCCAGGCCTGAGGAGTTTCCCTGTGGCGATCAGCGATGCCCTGTACGTGGTCGAGGACTGGATCAGCGAGCACTACTTCACCTCCGATGATGCCGCGAAGACCTTCACCGCCCGCACCAAGGCGCTGATGCAGGAGTGGCGCAGCACGGGGGAGGACGATCCGGACTGGCGCAGCCCGCGCGAGCGCTTCACCTCTGCCCGCACCGGCCTGGTGAGTCGCCTGCTCGAGCTGCAGGCCGACGCCGCCGCGCTGCCGGAGACCGCCCACCCCGACCAGCGGCGCGAGGTGCTGGGGGAGCGGTCTATCGCGTTCGCCGACGAGCTCCGCACGATCCTCGGCTACACAGACGACACAGGCGACGAAGCGGCCCCGGGCCGCTGGGACGTGACCACCACCGGCCCGCTGCGCCGCTTCGCGACCCGCGGCGTGGACGAGGCACCGCTGGCGATGCTCGACGCGCTCGCGGCCGACGACGTCCAGGACGTCCTCGCCAAACAGGCAGGCCACCTCCCGGCCGACGTGATCCTCGATGAGGGCACCGAGGACGAGCAGTGCCTCACCACGGTCCCGCAGGTGCTCTCCGCGCTCGCGATCAGCAAGGACGCCCCCGAGTTCCTGATCGTGCTCGCCGGGCGCTTCGCCGTGCTCACCTCCGCGCAGCTGTGGCCGCAGGGCCGCTATCTCGTCGCCGACCTCCAGACCATCGCCGAGCGCAACGACCTGAAGCGCGGCGGCGAGGTGGAGCGGATGCTCGCCGCGCTCAGCGCCGACTCCCTCGCCCCGGATGCGAACTCGCAGATCTGGTGGACAGACACGGTCCAGGAGTCGATCGACAACGCCGTGGGCGTCTCCGAGGACCTCCGCGATGGAGTGCGTGAGAGCATCGAGATCATCGCCAACGAGGTGATCCGCCGCCGCGAGGCACAGGGCCTCGACCCTCTGCCGCAGGACCAGGCGCAGGTGCTTGCGCTGCAGTCCCTGCGCTACCTGTATCGGATCCTGTTCCTGCTGTACGCGGAGGCGAGCCCGGAGCTGGGTGTGCTGCCCGTGGGCGCGCCCGAGTACCAGGCCGGCTATTCCGTGGACCGTCTGCGCGACCTCACTCAGCGCGAGG
>CAZHSL010000067.1:0-9978 GCA_964535185.1 uncultured Corynebacterium sp. | reverse complement strand
GCCACCGAGCTGCTGACGCCCGCCGAGGTCGCGAAGATGTTCCACGTCGATCCGAAGACGGTCACGCGCTGGGCGCAGGCGGGCAAGCTGACGTACATGCGCACCCTGGGCGGGCACCGCAGGTATCGCAGGGACGAGGTCGTCGAGCTGCTGCGGGACAGCTCCAAGGACGTGTGAGCACCGATCCGCTCCTGGGGGAGGGGTACGAGACGCACCGGATCGATCTGGGGGCCGATGCCGAGGGTCCGCTGGTCGCCACGCTGATCCACCGCGAGGCGGGGCAGGGCGCCGCAGCGCGCGCCGACAGACCCCCGATCCTGCTGATGCACGGCTGGTCGGACTACGTCCTGGACCGCGGCCTGATGGAGCACCTGGGGCGCCGCGGGCACGACGTGTGGGGGCTGGACCTGCGCAAGCACGGTCGCAGCCTGCTGCCGGGACAGACCCCCACCGAGGTCGATCACCTCAGCCGCTACGACGCGGAGATCGGGGCCGCGCTGCGGATCATCGGCCGCGACCGGCCGCCCGTGCTCCTCGCGCACTCCACGGGAGGGCTCACGGCCGCGCTCTGGGCGCAGCGGCACCCGCGCACCGTCCGGGGCCTGGCCCTGAACTCCCCGTGGCTCGAGATGCATCTCGGGCCCGTGACCCGCGCGCTCGCCGAGGCGCCGGTGCGGATGCTCGCGGCGCGCCTCGGGCAGCGGCCGATCCTCCCCCCGGGCAACGACCACCTCGCCCGCGCCAGCCACCGGCGCTTCGGCGGCGCCTACGACTACGACCTCGCCCTGAAGCCGCCGGGAGGCCACCCCTTCCCGGCGGTCACGCTCCGCGCCATCATCGACGGTCAGCGGCGTCTGGCGGCCGCCGGCCCGCTGGCGATCCCGGTGCTGGTCCTCCACTCGGACCGCACCCGGATCGGGACGCGGTTCACCGAGCGGATGCGCCGCTCGGACTCGGTGCTGAACGTGCGGACCCTCGCGACGGCGGCGGCCGCGCTGAGCCCCCGCACGAGGATCGAGGCGATCCCCGGCGCGCGCCACGACGTGTTCCTCTCCGACGCCGACGCCCGGGCGCGGGCGATCGAGATCCTCGACGACTGGCTGGAGACCTCGTTCCCCATCCCGCCTACGATGAGGGAGTCCGATCACGCCGAGGCCCCGGCACGCCCGTACCGGACGTCTCCCGGGGAGGAGCTGCCCGATGACCGCTGATCCGCGCGCGATGCGGGGGCAGGCCGATGCGCTGCGGCGCGCCGCCGATCGCCTCACGATCCTGAGGCTGCGCCTGGCCAACACCGTCGTGGACCTCTCCCGGGCCGAGGGCCGCGCGACCCGGGCCCTGGGCGAACGGGTCCACGAGCGCTGGACGCTCGAGGAGTACCCGGAACTCGGCCGCATCGCGACCGGCCTGCGCTCGAGCGCCCGACGGCTGGACGCCGCGGCGGTCGCCGCCGAGCGCAGCACCGGCCGGCGTCTGGGCGGATACGCCGGCGCCGGGTTCCTGGGCCGGGGGGACGAGGCGCATCGCCACGTCGCCGACGTCGCCGCCTTCGTCGGCACCCAGCAGGGTGCGAGCATCGGCGGCTTCCCGCTGCTGCCCGGCGATGAGGACGGCTTCCTCGCCCATCCCTCGCACACGCTCGGCATCGACACCCCCGACTACGACGAGGGCGACTGAGCCGCCGGCGACCGGGACGAGGGCGAGGGCCCCGCCTGCGCAGAGCGGACCGCCGCGCTCACCGCGCCGGCCGGCGACCCGGGGCGAGCGCGATCGCGACCGCCGTCGCGAGCGCTCCGGCCAGCAGCGGCACCAGCAGCATCGTCACCAGCAGCAGGAGCATCGCGGCCGCGGCGTCCGCCGCCGCGACGCCCAGGGCGACCAGCGCCGCCGCGCCGACGGTCTCCGTGACCCCGGCGCCGCCGGGGGTCAGCGGCACCAGGGACAGCACGCGACCGAGCGCGAAGATCGCGACCGTCAGCAGCCACGGCACGTGCGCGCCGACCGCCTCGATCGCGAGCACCAGCGCGGCCCACTGCAGCACCCGGGCGCCCAGCGTCGGCGCCGCCAGGGAGGGCCAGCGGTGCCGGAGCATCTCCACCAGCACGTCGCGCTGGACCAGGATCGTCCGGGCGGTGGAGGCGGGGAGCACCTCGCCGAGCTGCCCCAGCAGCGCGGACAGCACGCTGCGCCGCAGCAACACGACCGTCAGGGCCAGGGCGACCACCGCGCCGAGGACGGCCAGCAGCGCCGCCCACAGCGCACCGGGCAGAGCGATCCCGACCGGTGAGAGCAGCGGGCTCAGCGCGTAGGCGGCCAGCCCCAGCAGCGGGATCAGCACCGAGGTCACGACCATCTCCACCAGCGAGGCGGCGACGATGCCGGTGAGCACGACGGGCAGCGCCAGACCGGAGCGGCGCAGGATCCACCCCATCAGCCCCAGCCCGATCACGGTCCCTCCCGGGACCGCGAGGGCGGTGGCCCCGGCGGCGGGGTGAGCGAGCAGGACCCCGCCCCAGCGCGCCCCCGGCAGCGCGGCGCGCACCGTCACCGCCTCCAGCAGCAGGGCGCCGACGCTGAGCAGCACCATCGCCGGCACCGACCAGGCGGGCAGGGCCGTCAGCGTGCCGGTGATCTCGCCCCAGCTCGCGCCGGTGGCCCAGGGCAGCGCCCAGCCGAGCAGCGCGATGACCAGCGCTGCGGAGAGGAGACCGGCGACGAGACGACCGCGGGGCGGGCGCGGAGGCCGCTCGGCGTCCAGCTCGGCGAGCTCCCCCGGGAGCCAGTCGAGGCCCGCCGGCGGCCCCGCCGGGCCCTGTGCCCCCTCGGCGCCGGCGCCGGGGGCGGGGTCCGGTGAGGCGGGGGAGCGGGGGGAGTCGGAGGGCGCCGCTGACATGCGGCGATCCTCTCACGGGGCGAGCAGGCTCTTCCCAGGCGAGGGAAATAACATGGTGTCATGTCCTTTGTGCTGTCCCTCCTCGTCGTGCTGCACCTGATCTGCTGGGCCGTGGCGCTCGGCACCTGGGTGGCAGCTGCCCGCACCCGTGAGCCGAACCCCGGCATGGCCCATGCCGTCGCCGGTGCCGTCGTGATCGGCATCGTGCTGGCCGCGCTGGTCTCGATCCCCGGCCTCACCGCCGGCGACCCGAACCACATGAAGCTCGGCATCAAGCTGGTCGTCGGCCTGGTCGCCGTGGCGCTCGCCTACATCGCCGCGAAGAAGGGTCCCGCGACCCCCTCCGCAGTGTGGTTCGGCATCCCCACCTCGATCGTCCTGAACGTGATCGTCGCCGTGTTCGTCTGAGCCGTCCCGGAGCGACCTGCCACGACAGGCCCTCCCCGCGCACGATCCGTCCACACCGGGCCCGGCAGCCTCCGCGCTGTCGGGCCCGGCCCTATCCTGGAACCCTCATGAGCTCACTCTTCGACGACCTCTCGCTGCCCGACGCCTTCCGCCGCCTCGACGGGGTGTCGGTGACACCGCAGACCCGCGACGGGTCCCCGGCAGCACCGCCCGGCGGGCAGGGGCCGGTCGGGGAGCCCGCGCCCATGGAGGAGCCCCCGTCGCCGGAGGAACCGCCGTACGAGGAGGAGCCGCCCTACGAGGAGGATCCGCCCTACGACGAGGCCCCGCCCGTCGAGCACGAGCCGCCCCGGCCGCCGGCGGAGGTCGCGCAGGCACCGCACCCGGCCGACCGGCCCGCCACCGTCGGCCCGGGCGCCGGGGCCGCCGGCCTCGCCGCGCTGACCGACGGCCTGAACCCGGCCCAGCGCGAGGCGGTCGAGCACCGCGGCTCCCCGCTGCTGATCGTCGCCGGCGCCGGCTCCGGCAAGACCCGGGTGCTCACCCGGCGCATCGCGCACCTGCTGGGCTCCGGGGAGGCGCTGCCGGGGGAGATCCTCGCCATCACCTTCACCAACAAGGCCGCCGCCGAGATGCGCGAGCGCGTGGGCGAGCTGGTGGGGCCGGCCGCCCGCAGCATGTGGGTCTCGACCTTCCACAGCGCCTGCGTGCGGATCCTGCGCCGCGATGCCGCCGCGGCCGGGCTGAAGAGCTCCTTCACGATCTACGACAGCGCCGACTCGCTGCGCCTGATCACCACGATCGCCAAGGACCTCGAGCTCGACACGAAGAAGAACGCCCCGCGCGCCCTGGCCTCACGGATCTCCTCGCTGAAGAACGACCTGACCGACCCGATCGACTTCGCCGACCAGGCCGAGGGCGCGAAGAACCCCTTCGAGCGGACGCTCGCGCGGATCTACACGACCTACACCGAGCGGCTGCGGCAGGCCAACGCGGTCGACTTCGACGACCTCATCGGCCTGACCGTCACGCTGCTGCGGGAGAACCCGGCGATCCGCGAGGGCTACCGCCGCCGCTTCCGCCACCTGCTGGTGGACGAGTACCAGGACACCAACACCGCCCAGTACCAGCTGGTGCGGGAGCTGGTGGGGGACGACCCGCACGCCGACCTGACGGTGGTGGGGGACTCCGACCAGTCGATCTACGCCTTCCGCGGCGCGACCATCCGCAACATCATCGAGTTCGAGCAGGACTTCCCCTCGGCCCGCACCATCGTCCTGGAGCAGAACTACCGCTCCACCCAGAACATCCTCACCGCCGCGAACTCCGTGATCGAGGAGAACGCCGGCCGGCGCAAGAAGAACCTCTGGACGGACCAGGGCGGGGGCGAGCAGATCACCCTCTACGTCGCCGACGACGAGCGCGAGGAGGCCCGGTACATCGGCCGCCAGATCGATGCCCTGGTCGACGACGGCCGCAGCGCCGGGGACATCGCGATCTTCTATCGCGCCAACGCCCAGTCGCGTGCGCTCGAGGATCAGCTGATCCGGGTGGGCCTGCCGTACCGGGTGGTGGGCGGGACCCGCTTCTACGAGCGCCGCGAGATCAAGGACGCGATCGCCTACCTCCAGGTGGTCACCAACCCGGCCGACGAGATCAACCTGCGCCGCATCCTCAACGTCCCCAAGCGCGGGATCGGCGACCGCGCCGAGGCCGCGATCGCGATGCTCGCCGAGCGGGAGCGGATCGGGTTCGGCGAGGCGCTGCGCCGCGCCGAGGAGGCGCCGGGCATCGCCACCCGGTCGCTGAACGCCGTGCGCACCTTCGTGGCGATGCTCGACGATCTCCAGCAGATGGCGGCCGACGGCGCGGGCCCCGCGGACCTGCTCGAGACGATCCTGCAGCGCTCCGGCTACTACGCCGAACTGCAGGGCAGCGACGACCCGCAGGACGAGTCCCGGCTGGAGAACCTCGCCGAGCTGGTCAGCGTCGCCGCCGAGTTCGAGGCGCAGATGGAGGAGGCCGACGCGCTCGCCAGCGAGTACGAGGAGGAGGGGGAGCCGGCACGGTCCGCTGCGGCGGACGCCCCCGCCGGGACCGCGCCCGCCGACGCCTCTGCGGCCGACGGCGCTCCCGAGCCGGGGGAGGTGGCCGGCGCCGACATCGCTCCCGACGCGGCCCTGAACGCTCCGGACGATCCCGAGGCGAGCCTCGTGGACCGCTTCCTGGAGAAGGTCTCCCTGGTGGCCGATGCGGACCAGATTCCCGGCGAGGAGGACCAGTTCGTCACCCTGATGACGCTCCACACCGCCAAGGGCCTCGAGTTCCCGGTCGTGTTCCTCACCGGCATGGAGGACGGCACCTTCCCCCACAACCGCACCCTGAGCGACCCCCAGGAGCTCGAGGAGGAGCGGCGCCTGGCCTACGTGGGCATCACCCGCGCCCGCGAGAAGCTCTACCTCACCCGCGCCCAGATGCGCTCGCTGTGGGGGCAGACCCAGTTCATGCCCGCCAGCCGCTTCCTCGACGAGGTGCCCGAGCAGGTGCTCGACGTGGCGCGCGCCGGCTCCACCCTCAGCGGTGCCGGATTCGGCGGCGGCACCACCGGCGGCTACGGCGGCTATGGGGGAGGGAGCCGGCGCGGCCCCTCCTTCAGCGGAGGCATCGGCGGTGGGCGCAGCGACATCAAGCGCCCCAGCCTCGGCTCCGGCCGCAAGGCCACCCCGGCCGACCGGCTGCCCCAGCTCGCGGTCGGGGACCGGATCACCCACGACTCCTTCGGGATGGGGACGGTCACCGAGGTCGCCGGGCAGGGCGAGAAGACGCAGATCGAGGTGCAGTTCAAGGCTCCGCACGGCACCAAGCGCCTGGTGCTGCGCTACGCCGCGGTCACCAAGCTCTGAGCGACGGGACCCCGTCGATGCGGGCGGCGGCCGCGCGGGCGGCTCAGCGCGAGGCGACGAGCTCCACCTCGATGCCGTGCGGGTCCTCGCCGTACCACGCCACGTGGTCCTGCCCGCCGGCATGCGGGTAGCGGGAGGCGAACAGCTCCTGCCAGCCGTGGCGCGGGGCCTCGGAGCGGATGCCGTCGAGCACCGTCCGGTCGGCCACCCGCAGCGCGAGGTGGTTCATCCCGGGTGAGCGACGTTCCGCGCGGGCCCCCAGCACGTCGGCGGACTGCTCGAGCACGAGGTACGCACCGTCCGCGTGACGCCAGATGCGGCCCAGCTCCCAGCTCTCGATCCTTTCGCGCTCCCAACCCAGGGAGGTCAGCAGCCAGTCCCAGGCGGGCTCGGCGACGGCGAGGTCCGCCGTCCACAGCTCGAGGTGGTGCAGACCGGAGCTGCGCGGTGGGGCGTCCATGGGGCCACGCTACCCGGACCGCCGCCGGCTCAGGCGGTGACGCGGATCAGCGCCCGGGCCCCGCGCTCCATGTCCGCGAAGGCGTGGTTCACGGCCGTGTAGGTGCCGGGCTCGTCGAAGACCAGCTCGACGAAACCGCCCTGCGCCGCGGCCAGGTCCAGCGACTGCGCCCCGCCGCGGGTCTCCGTCCCGGGGCGCAGCAGGTACTCGCCCTCCTTGAACACCGTGTCGAACACGCCGCCCACCACGTGGAAGGAGATGCCGCGGGAGGGCCCGGCGGCCAGCACCCACAGGCGCACGCGCTCTCCCGTCCGGGCCTCGAGCGGGGCGTGCACGTACTGGTTCGCGTGCCCGTTGAACACGGTGGCGTCGGGCTGCTCGGCGGCGATCTTCTCCGCGCTGACCGGATGGGCGCCCTCGTGCGTCGCCGCCTCGTACCCGGCCGCGCCCTGCGGCACCAGGTAGTGCTCGGACTGGACCAGCACGTACTCCCGGTCCGCCGCCGCCAGGCCGGCCGGCGGGACGATCAGCGCACCGACCATGCCCGCGGCCAGGTGGACGCTCATCGGCATCGTCGCGCAGTGGTAGAGCCAGATCCCCGCGTGCTCGGTGGTGATCGAGTACTCGAGCGCCTCCCCGGGCGGGATCGTGCGCATCACCTCGTCCGGGGCGACGCGCCCTGCGTGCAGGTCCAGCGAATGGCCCATCATCCCGTTGTTCACCAGGTCGATCGTCAGCTGCGCGTCCAGCTCGGAGCGCAGCACCGGCCCCACCACGGTGCCCTGGTAGGTCATCGCATCCATCACGAGACCGGGAGCGATCTCCGCTGCGACGTCCCGCACCTCGAGGGTGAGGCGCTGCGACGCCCCCGCGCTCGCCGGCAGCAGCGCGTCCCGTCGCACATGGTCCGGGCCCGGTGCCTGCTGCAGGTCCAGGGGGATCCGGGCGAGGGCATCGGCCCGGGCGGGAGCGGTGGGGTCCGTCCCGCCCCCGGAGCCGGCGCCGAGCGCATGGACGCGCAGCGTCATCCCCATCGCGCGATGGCCCACGATCGAGCACCAGCCCTCGAGGTCCTGCGTGATCGCACCGCACTCCACGGTGGCGGACCGTCCGGGCCGCAGCCTGCCGGACGTCGTGCCGTCGGCCAGCACCAGGTCGTGCACGTCGGACGGGTCGTCGTTGCGCAGCTCGATGACGAGGGCGTTCCCGGCGGGCACCTCGAGCACGTCGGGGGAGAAGCGCATGTCCGCCATGCTCACCGCGATCGTGGTGGTCTCACCGGTCGGCGCCGCCGCGGCACTGCTCGGCGTCCCCTCCCGGTCCGCGGCGGCCGGGAGCGAGCTCTGGGCTCGATCCAGCGCGGAGCCGAGTGCCGTCACCCCGAGCACCGAGCCGAGGCCGAGCAGCACGCTGGTCAGCGCGCGCCGGTCCATCCCCTCCGGGCGCATCTGCGGGCGGTCCGACCCGTCGTCCGGGCGGGGTCCGGTGGGCGCGGGGCTCGCCGCGCCGGCCCCGGCAGCCGTCGGCGCCCCGACCGGGAGCGCGGCACCGGTCCCCGTGCCGGTGGCGCGCGGCGCGGTCGGCGGGTCCCCCGCACCGGGACGCGCACCGCCGAGGGGCAGGGGCGTCCCCGCACCCGGAGAGGACCCCGCCGCCGCCGGGGGAGCGGCGGTGGGCATCGGCAGGTCGGTGCGGCGATGCTTCGCGCTGGCCCGGACCGCGGTCACCAGCAGCACCGGGAACGACACCAGCACCAGGAAGGCCAGCAGCGACAGCGCGACCCGGGACAGCGACCCGAGGTCGGAGGCCTCCGTGGTCCCCAGGGTGAGGGCGGAGAACAGCGCCGCCGCACCGGTGCCGCCCATGCCCGCCAGCACGAACAGCGCCAGGGCCAGGTTGTAGGTGACCACGCGCAGCACCGCGAAGCGGCTCATCGCCGCGAGCGCCGCGGTGGTCGAGCGGGGCCCGCCCCGCAGCGTCACCGGCAGCAGGTAGCTCATCGCCCCGAACAGCACCTGCAGCAGGAACCCGGCGACGAACGGGGCGGTGAGCTGCTGGACGTCCGCGGCAGTGAGCGAGCTGGCGAGCTGCTCGTCGGCCGAGCGCCACCACAGCACCAGCAGGCCCAGCACCGTGAGCGCGAACCAGGTCATCGCGGCCGAGATCGACAGCACCGGGAACAGCGGCAGCGGCACCCGCCGCACCTGCCGCGCCGAGCGGATCGCGACCCGCACCAGCACGACCGCCACCCAGGCGAAGGAGCCCAGGTACGCGAGCAGGAACACGCAGCCGAGCGGCGTCGAGCCCAGCAGCGCCCCGGCGGTGGCTCCCAGCACCGACAGCAGCATGCCCAGCAGGCCACGTGCCGCACGCCTCGCGGCCGCCAGCTCCATGCGGGTGCGCAGCACCGTCGGCCACAGGGTCAGCAGCGTGCCGGTCACCGTCACGCCCACGAACCCCAGGATGTTCACCAGCTGGTGGGCGAGCATCAGGCGCCCCTGCCAGGGTTCACCCGGGCTGAACGCCATCAGCGCACCGAGCGTCGCGCCGACGGGCAGCAGGCACGCCGCGGCGATGTAGGCCTTGACCGTGAACTCGAAGCGCGGCGCCAGCGCCGCCCTGACCTGAGCGCCCAGCGCTGCGGCATACCAGACCAGAGCCGCGGAGACCATCAGCGCACCCAGCACCACCACCCACGGCCACGCGGGCAGCATCCCCAGGATCGTCACCAGCACGCCCGCGCTGAGCAGCTGGATCCGGCGCACCTGCCGGGGGCGGGACTCCTCGCCGAGGCGGGTCTTCAGCAGCGCCTCGGCGAAGTGCTGCCCCCACACCATGATCGAGGTGGTGATCAGCCCGAGGGTGACCATGTGCACCATCAGCCAGCGGGACTGCGGGATCCACTGATGGATCAGCACCACCACGATCAGCGCCGCCATCCACCAGGTCACCGGCCGGGCGGCGCGGCGGTGCCAGGCGTCGCGGCCCGTGCCGGCGGAGGGGCGGGGGCGGCCCCGCGGCGACGGCCGCGGTGCGGAGGGGGAGGAAGGCGCGGTCATGACCACCTCGGACGGAGCCCCGACCGGTGCGGCGGGCCGCGGTCGGGACACGGACAGGGACGGTCCCAGCGTACGACCGGGCCCCGTGACCCGTCGGCGGCGGAGGTCCCCGCCCGGCCGGGCGGCTCAGCTCTCGCGCGGGTCCTCGGCGGCGTCGAGCGCCGCACGGGAGCGACGCCACTGCGCGTACAGGCCGCTGGCGAAGCTGACCAGCACGATCAGTCCCACGACGATGAGCACGGTGGTGAAGGGGAT
>CAZHSL010000066.1:0-10045 GCA_964535185.1 uncultured Corynebacterium sp. | reverse complement strand
CCAAGTACACCGGCCGCATCGCCCGCGCCTCCGCCTCCGGGGAGCGCATCGCCGATCTGATGGACGAGCGGATCGAGATCGCCGACCCCGCCGATCCCGTCCCGATGCGGCAGGTGCGCGGCACCGTCGAGTTCTCCTCGATCACCTCGCCCGACGGCCACGGCCGCCCGCTGTTCGACTCGCTGTCCCTGAGCATCCCCGCGGGGCAGCACCTGGGGATCCTCGGCCCGTCCGGGGGAGGGAAGTCCACGCTGGTCTCCTACCTGCTGCGGCTGGACGAGCCCCTCGAGGGCCGGATCCGCGTGGGCGGCTACGACACCCGCTCTGTGAGCCTCGCGGACCTGCGCCGCCACGTCGCGATCCTGCCGCAGGAGTCCGTGCTGTTCACCGAGACGGTGCGCGAGAACATCCGCTTCGGCCGACGGGACGCGACACCCGCCGAGATCGAGGAGGCCGCCCGGCGCGCGGGCGCCCACGACTTCATCATGGGCCTGCCGGACGGGTACGACACCGTGCTCGGCAACCGCGGGGACACCCTCTCGGGCGGGCAGCGCCAGCGCATCGCGATCGCCCGTGCCATGATCCGCCGCGCCCCCGTGGTGGTGCTCGACGAGGCCACGACCGGACTCGACCCCGCGGCGAAGGCCCAGGTCAATGAGTCGCTGCGGGAGCTCGCCCGGTCCCGCACCACGATCTCCATCACCCATGACGCCACCACCGTGGCCGGGCTCGACCGCGTGCTCTGGCTGGAGGACGGCCGGATCCTCGAGGACGGCACCCCCGCCGAGCTCGCCGCCGACCCCGACTCCCGCTACTCGCGCTGGATCGTCGAGCAGCGCAGCGCCGAGGCGAGCACCCCGGCGCAGCCCGGCACGGCACCGGAGCAGCCCGCCGCGACGGCGGCGCAGTCCGCCGCCCCCTCGGCGCCGTCCCCCCAGGAGGTCCTGCGATGACCACGCCCTCTGTGCGCAGCCCGCTCGCGCTGCTGCGCGACCACGCCCGTCTCCGCGGCGCGGAGCACCTGCTGGACCCCGCCCGCCTCTCGGCGCTGCTGGGCCGGGAGGTCGAGCTGCGGCGGATGCGGATCAAGCCCGGCGCCTCCGTGCTGGTCTCCTTCCGCGCCGAGGAGCCCGCCGCCGGGACGCCGGACGGGAACGCCACCGCCGCCGGGACCCCGGGCACCGACGCGACCGCCGCCGGGACGCCGGGCACGGCCGCCGCCGACGTCGGCTGGGCGCTGCTGGTCCTCTCCCGCGACAAGCGCGACAACGTGCTGCGTCGGGCCGCCCGGGTCGGGGCCGAGGTGCGTGAGCATCCGCTGCCGTCGGCCGCAGCGCACGGGGCGGGAGCGTTCCTGCTCAGCGGCGGCCTGGAGAGCGACCCCCGGCTCGGCTCCGAGATCGAGCGGGTGCAGCGCCGCCAGGGCAGCGGAGCGGCCCCGCGCGTGCTCAGCTACAACCCCGGCCGCCATGCGGTGCTGCTGCTGCCCGGCACCGGCGAGGTGCTGCGGGTCGCGGCCCGCTCGCTGGACCCTCTGCTGCAGGTCACCACGCACTGGCGGGAGCTGGACCTGCCCACCCCCGACCAGCATCGCTGGCGCGACCGCCCCGCAGTGCTCGCCGGCCGGCAGTGGGGCCGCGGCGACCTCGCCGCCCTCGCCTCGCATCCGCAGTCCATGACCGCCGCCGCCCGGCTCGGCGGGATCATCGCCCGCCTGCACGCGGCCGACGTCGCGGACCGGGACCTGCCCGAGGCGCGCATCGGCTCCCTGATCCCGGCGACCTCCGAGGCCGTCTCCGACCTGCTGCCCCACCGGGCCGCGGACATCGACCGGCTCTCCGTCCGTCTGCGCGGCGTGCTGCGCGACGACGAGCCCCACGTGCTGATCCACGGCGACCTCTCCCCGGACCAGGTGCTGGTCTCCGTGGACGAGACCGCCGTCCCCGGCGAGGGCCGCCTGCCGCTGCGCGTGGTGGACCTGGACCGCTCCGGACTGGGCCCGGCCGGGATGGACCTCGGCTCCTGGATCGCCTCCTGCCTGCTGGCCGGCGTCGAGGAGCAGGCTGCGGCGTTCCTGGTCGGATACGCCCGGCATCGCGCCCTGCCCTCCGCCGACGAGCTCGCGGCCTGGACCGCCCGCGCCCTGCTCGCCGCCGCGCTGGACCCCATGCGGCGCTACCGCGAGGACTGGCTGCTCGCGGTCGAGCGGCGCCTCGCACTCGCCGAGACCGTGCTGGACCGCCCCGAGCGCCTGCCGCTGCCCGCCGCCCTCCAGGAGCGCGAGGAGACCCCTGCGGCGGAGCCTCCGTCGCTGGTCCCGGCCCGCGTCGTGCACGAGGGCCGCGCGCTCACCGTCCGTCGCGCCTGGGCCGACGACGGGCGCGGCCTGCCCCTCGAGCTCACCGACGACGCCCCGGGCACGGACGGCGCCCCGCTGCGGGCCGCCCGGCTCGACCCGGCGACCGGCCAGGTCACCGTGCACGAGGCCGGAACCGACCCGCGCCTGCCGGGCCTCGCCCGGGTGCTCGCCGAGCACTCCGGCGCCGTCGTCGTCTCGCACCGACCCGGCAAGCGCGCCGTGGTCCGCACCCGCGAGGACGACGGCACGACGCGGTACGTGAAGATCGTCCGCCCCGGCCGCGCCCGACGGCTGCTGGAGGCGATCGACCGCGCCGAGGACTTCACCGGCCCGTTCCGCACCGCCCAGGTGCTCGCTGCCGACGAGGACACCGTCACCTTCGCCGCCCTGCCCGGCCGCCTGCTGCACGACGGACTGCCCGTCGCGGACGGCACCTGGCGGCGCGCCTGGCGCGAGACCCTGGACGCCTGGACCGCCGCGGTCGAGGGCTCGCGCCGCCGCCTCCGGGACGGCGCGGACGGCTCCGTCGGCGCGACCGACGCGACCGGCGCGCGCGGCCCCGTCGTCCACGGCCCCGCGGCCGAGTCCGAGGTGCTCGCCGACTGGTGCGAGCGCGCCGCGGCCGTCGACCCCGCCGGGGCACCGGCCCGCGCCCGGGCCGTCGCCGCCGCGCGCCGCGACCTCGCCCGCCTGGGCGAGCCCACCGAGCCCGCGCTCATCCACCGCGACCTGCACGACAAGCAGATCCTGTGGCAGCCGGACGCGCCTCCGGGGCTGCTGGACGTCGACACGGCCACGCTCGGCGACCCCGCCCTGGACATCGCGAACCTCCGCGCCCACGCCACCTGGCGCGAGCTGCAGGGGCTCTGGTCCGCGGAGCAGGCCGCCGTCGTGCGCGAGGAGATCGACCGGACGGCCCTGCGCCTGGACATCCTGCCCGACGCCCTGGCCGCCTACGAGTCCGGCACCACCGCCCGCCTCGCCTGCGTCTACGCGTTCCGACCGCGCTGGCGCACCGCGGCGCGCACCCTCGCCGCGACCCTCGAACCGGCCGCCCGGGCCCGCCCGTCGGCCCCCGCAGCGCCGGCGGACCCCGTCGGCCCCACCACCCCGTCCGGCCCCGCTCCTGCGGGCTCCACCCCCTCTCCCGCCCCCGCACCCGCGGGACGCACCACCCTCCGGGACGGCAGCGCCGTCCCCCTCGAAAGGAGCATGTCGCGATGACCACCACTCTCTCCGTCATCGGAGTCGGATACCTCGGCGCCGTGCACGCCGCGGCCATGGCCGAGCTCGGCCACGACGTCATCGGCCTCGACATCGACGCCGGGCGCATCTCGGCGCTCCAGGCCGGCATCCCGCCGTTCCACGAGCCCGGCTTCGAGCAGATCCTGCGGCGCGGACTGGACTCCGGCCGGCTGCGCTTCACCACCGACTACGCCGACCTCGCCCACGCCGAGGTGCACTTCCTGGGCCTGGGCACCCCGCAGCGGGCCGACGGCTTCGGCGCGGACCTCTCGCACCTGGACGCCGCCGTGGCGTCGCTCGCGCAGGTGCTCCCCGCCCGTGACGGCGCGCCCACGCTCGTGGTCGGCAAGTCGACCGTTCCCGCCGGCACCGCCCGCCTGCTCGCCGAGCGGCTCGCGCCCGTCGACGGCGCGTACCTGCTGTGGAACCCGGAGTTCCTGCGCGAGGGGTTCGCGGTCCAGGACACCCTGGACCCGGACCGGCTGGTCTACGGCGTGCACGAGCCGGGCACCCCCGCCGCCGAGCGGGCCGTGGCGATGCTGGACCGCGTCTACGCCGGCGTGCTCGAGCGCGAGGCGCCCCGCCTGGTCATGGGCTACGAGGCCGCCGAGCTGGTCAAGGCCTCCGCCAACGCGTTCCTGGCCACCAAGATCTCCTTCATCAACGCGGTCTCCGAGATGTGCGAGGCCACCGGCGCCGACGTCACCGACGTGGCCCGCGCGATCGGGATGGACGAGCGCATCGGGTCGAAGTTCCTGCGCGCCGGGGTGGGCTTCGGCGGCGGCTGCCTGCCCAAGGACATCCGCGCCTTCATGGCCAGCGCCGAGCAGCACGGCGTGGGGGAGGCGCTGGGCTTCCTCCGCGAGGTCGACGCCGTCAACGAGCGCCGCCGGGCCCGCGTGGTCGAGCTCGCCGGCGAGATGCTCGGCGACCTCACCGGGCGCCGGGTCACCGTGCTGGGCGCGGCCTTCAAGCCGAACAGCGACGACACCCGCGACTCGCCGGCGCTCGACGTCGCCTGCCGCCTCCGGGCCGCCGGCGCCCTGGTCACCGTCACCGATCCGGAGGCGCTGGACAACGCCCGGCGTCGCCTCGGCGACCTCCTCGAGTTCGTCCCCGGCACCGACGAGGCGCTGCGTGGGACGGAGCTGACGGTGCTGCTGACCGAGTGGGACGGGTACCGCGAGCTGGATCCGGCCCGGACCGCGTCGCTGGTCGGGGCGCCGCGGATGATCGACGGCCGCAACGTGCTGTCCCCGCAGGCGTGGCGCGAGGCGGGATGGGAGATCCGCTCCCTGGGGCGCGCGAGCGTCCCGAGCGGACCGCGTCTCACCGCCCCGGGCACCGAGCCGGCCCCGGCACCGACCGGGCGCATCGACGCCCCGGCCGCTCCCGCCCGGAATCGCCTCCAGCCCGTCTGAGCGGCCGCGGCGCCGCCGCGCCCCCTCCGGGGCCGCGGCGCCGCCCGGTCCCGGCTCGGGATCAGGCGGTGACGTCCGCCGTCATGGCGCGGTGGCGTGCCGTGACGGCCCCGGCCAGGCCCAGCGCGATCCCGAGTATGAGCCAGCCGAGCAGCCAGGTCAGGTCGCCCGACGGGTCGATCCAGCCGCCGCCGATCGCCCCGCGGAAGGCGTCCACGGCGTGGGTCATCGGCAGGTACGGGTGCAGCACCTGGAAGAAGCGCGGCAGGGTCGGGGTCGGATAGGTGCCGCCGGCGCCGGAGATCTGCAGCGCGATGAGCACCAGGGCCACGAACTTCCCGACCGGCCCGAACAGGGCGCCGAAGCCGTGGTTCAGCGCGACGAAGACCGTCGAGGTCAGCGCGGCCAGGCCCAGCATCAGCGGGAGATCGTCCATCGTGACCCCCACGAACCGGTGCAGGGCGACCACCGCGATGACCGACTGGACCAACCCCAGCACGATCGCGGGGAGCAGGCCGCCGGCCAGCAGCCGCACCGCGTCCGCACCGCGCGCCGCCGCCTGCGCGGAGAACGGCGGCATCATCAGGAAGATCGCCATGCCGCCCACCCAGAGGCTGATCGCGAGGAACAGCGGGGCGAGACCCTCGCCGAAGCGGCCCAGGTCGTGCTGGCGCTCGAAGCTCATCTGCACCGGCTCCGAGGCGACACCGGCCAGCTCATCGCTCTCGTCGTCGGTGTAGGAGGGGACGTCGTCCTTCGAGTCCTCGAGCCCGTCGTGCAGCTCCGTGGAGCCGTCGGCGAGCTGCTCCGCTCCGTCGTCGAGCTCGACCGCGCCGTCGGCGAGCTCCTGCGCACCGTCGTCGACCTGCCCGGCGCCGGAGGACAGCTCCTGCGCACCGTCGGCGAGCTCCCCGGAGCCGTCGGCGAGCTGCCGCGCTCCGGACTCCGCGTCGGTCGCTCCGTCGGCGAGCTGCGAGGCGCCGCCCTGGAGCTCGCCGGTGCCGGCCGCGAGCTCCTGCGCACCGCTGCGGGCCGTACCGACCCCGTCGGTGTAGCGGGTGACGCCGCCGGCCAGGTCGTCGGCGCCGGAGCGCGCGGCGCCGGTGGCGGCGGCGAGCTTGTCCGCCCCGGAGGCGACCTGCTGCGCCCCGGAGTTCAGACGGTGCACGTCCGCGGCGCCCTGCGCGAGGGCGTTGTAGGCCTCGGGCAGCGCCTCCGCGGCGCTGCGGGCCTGGTCCGCGAGCTGATCGGCGAGATCGGAGGCGCTCTGGCCCTGCTCCGGATCGGGTGCCGTGGCCTCGGCGTCCTCCTGCAGCGCGATCAGGTCCTGCTCGACGGTGTCGGCGCCGTCGGCGAGGGTGGTGGTGGTCTCGGCGAGCGAGGAGGTCCCCTCGGCGATGCTGGAGGTGGTGCCCTGCAGCTGCTCGAGATAGGGGACGAGCGAATCGGCGGCGCCGGTCATCCCCTCCGCGGTGTCGCTGATGTCGGTCGAGCGGTCGGCCGCGGTGGTGGCGGCCTCATCGGCGGCGGTCGCGTCGGTCGAGGCCTGGGAGGCCTGGCCGCGCAGCGTCTCCGAACCCTCGGACACCTCCGTGAGACGGGCGCAGAACTCCTCGTCCGCGCCGGAGTCCGCGCAGTCCGCGGCGAGCTGGTCGACCTGGTCGGTGTAGTCGCGCACGCCCTGCTCGCTGTCCGCGGCGCTCTGCGCGGCGGTGTCGGTGGCGTCCGCGGTGTTCTGGACATCGGTGTCGAGCGAGCCGACCTGCTCCTCGATCGTGCTCGCGCCGTCCTGCAGGGTGCGCGCATCCTCCGTGCGGTCGATCGTGGCCTGGTCGAGGTCCTGGGCGGTCCGGTCCAGGTCGGAGGCCGTCTTCTCGAGCGAGTCCGCGGAATCGGAGACGGTCCCGGCGGCCGTCACCGGATCGGCGAGGCGGTCGGGGAGCTGCGAGGAGAGCTCCTCGAGGGCGTCGATCGCGGTGACGAGGTCCTCGCTGGTGCGCTCGACGCCCTCGGGCGTCACGCCGAGCTCGTCGATCCGCTGCTGGGCGGAGCCCACCACCCGGTCCAGCTCGCGGGTGCCGTCCGCGACCTGCCCGGCGCCGTCGGCGAGATCCCCGGCACCGGCGTCGAGCTGCTCGGCCCCGGAGGCGAGCTGGTCGGCGCCGGCGCGCAGCGGCTGCCCGTTCTCGTCCAGGGTCACCAGCCCGCCGGCGAGATCCTGCGCGCCGGAGTCGAGCTCGGCGGTGCCGTTGCGCAGCGTGACCGCACCGGTGCTGAGCTGGTCCAGGCCCACCACCAGGTCGAGGCTCCCCCCGTGGAGGGTGTCCGCGCCGCTCGCCAGCTCGTCGCTGCCGGTGACCAGCTGGCCCGTGCCGTCCACGAGCTCCCCGCTGCCGTCCACCAGCTCGCCGGTGCCCTCGTGCAGGGTCTGCGACCCGTCCGCCAGCTCGCCGGCCCCGTCGGCCGCGTCGACGATGCCGTCGTGCACGGTCGTGAAGCCCACGTAGATCTTGCCGAGGTACTCCTCGAGCACGCTCGCGCGCAGCGAATCCGTCAGCGCCGTCCCCACGGACTTCGTGAAGTTGCCGCCCACGTAGTTGACCGAGTCGTTGGTGGTGACGGTCAGCAGAGCCGGTGCGGCCTCCTCGGCGTCCCCGCCGAGCGAGGCGACGTTCGCCGAGAAGTCGGACGGGATCTCGACCGTCGCGCCGTAGGTGCCGTCGGCCAGGCCGCGCCGCGCCTCCTCGGGAGAGGTCTCCACGAAGTGGTACACCGTCTCCTTGTCCATGTCGAGGAGGGTCTCGGTGAACTCCGCGCCGATGTCGAGCTGCGACTGCTGGCCGTCGGGGGAGGTGGCGGTGGCGCCCTCGTCCTGGTTCACGACCGCCGCGGTGACGCGGTCCAGGTTGTTGCTGGGATCCAGGAAGGACCAGGTCATGTTGCCGGAGTAGATCAGCGGCACCAGTGCCAGGCCCACCACGAACAGCGCCGCGATGGGCTTCTTCCACTCGTGGGGCAGCAGCGCCACGGCGCCGCGGCCCAGCGAGGACAGGCCGGAGCCGAGGGACGAGAGCATGCTGCCCACGGCGGCCGAGGCGCGGCCGACCGCGGCGCGGCATGCCGAGAGCACCGTTCGCAGGAGGGTCGTCATGAGCTGGAGGAGTGAGGAGAGGAGTCGCATCACGACGACGACGATACACCGGTGTATCGAGTTTGGTTACTGACTGGTAACAAGTGTGGTGCGGAGAACTCTCCGGGAGTGTGCCCCGGCCGGGGTGCGCGGCGGGCGGATCAGCCGGGGAGGTCGACCACCCAGGGGTGCCGGGGCAGGGAGGCCGGGTCCCAGCGGTCGAGCACATCCGCCGCGGTGCGGCAGCCGGGCAGTCCCAGTGAGTCCCCGATACGCTCCATGACCTGCGCCGGGCTCTCGCCGAGCGCGAGGCGGTCCCGCAGCGTCACCGCGCCGTCGCGCTTGGCCAGGCGTGCGCCGGAGGCGCTCACCGCGAGCGGGACGTGCGCGTACCCGGGCTCGGGCAGCTTGAGCAGGTGTGCGAGGTAGGCCTGCCGGGGCGCGGAGCTGAGCAGGTCGTCCGCGCGCACCACCTGGTCGATGCCGGCAGCGGCGTCGTCGACCACCACGGCGAGGTTGTACGCCACCACCCCGTCCCCGCGGCGCAGCACGAGGTCGTCGACCGCGCCGGTGACCTCGCCCGCCCAGAGGTCGTGCACCTGCCAGGAGTCCACCCCGGCGCGCAGCCGCAGCGCGGGCTCCCGGCGCAGCTCGCGCATCCGCCGCCGGCCCTGCTCGCGCTGCGCGGGGGAGAGGTCCCGGCAGGTTCCCGGGTAGGCGCCGGGCGGGGCGTGCGGGGCGCTCGGCGCCTCGAGGATCTCCCGGCGCGTGCAGTAGCACTCGAAGACCATGCCCTGCGCGCTCAGCGACTGCACCGCCGCCGCGTGGGCCTGCCCGCGCTCCGACTGGCGGACCACCTCGCCGTCCCAGCCGAGGCCCAGCGCGGCCAGGTCCTCGATCTGGCGCTGCTCCGCGCCCTCGCGCACCCGGTCGAGGTCCTCGATCCGCAGGTGGAAGGAGCGCCCGGTGCGTCGGGCCAGCACCCAGGCGAGGACCGCGGTGCGGAGGTTGCCCAGGTGCAGGTCGCCGCTGGGGGAGGGGGCGTAGCGACCGGCGCCGTGGGCAGGGGGGTCAGTGAGCATGCGGGCCGCTCCGGGATCCGTGATGTACCAGCAGGATGTCGCCGTCCCGCCCTCCGGGGACGGGCCGGTCCGCGGGAGCGGGGACGAAGCCGAGACGAGCGGCCAGGGCGCGGGAGGGCCGGTTGCCGGCGGCGGTCACGGCGATGATCTCCCGGTCGCTGCCGGCGGCCCGCCGGCCGAGCTGCGGATGTGCGAGCACCGCGCGCATCGCCTCGCTCGCCACGCCCTGCCCGGTCGCCGCCGGTGCGAGACGCCAGTACGCGCTGAGTGCGGTGCCGTCCGCGATGGCCAGCGGGGTGAGGCCGACGACGCCGAGCAGCCCCGCCGGCAGCGGCGCCGGCGCGTCGTGCGGAGGGGGCCCGGCACGATGCCCGTCGGCCGCTTCCCGTGCCCGCACCGTCAGGTACCCCAGCCCGTGCTGCTCCCAGCTCTCCCGCCACCGGCCGAGCACCCAGCGCATCCGGGCGCGGTCCGTGACCGGTTCGGTGAGGTCCTCGGCGAAGGCGCGCGGATCCGCGTGCAGCGCCAGCAGCTCCTCGAGCTCGTGCTCCGCCACCGGGGCCAGGCGGAGCCGCGCCGTGCGGAGCTCGCACGGAGCGGGCCCGGGCACGACGGCGGCGCGGCGATCACCGTCCGGGGACGGGCTCACCGCGCCGTCGTGCACAGGACGCTCCGGGGTGCGTCGAGGTGAGGACTCAGGAGTCGCTGCGGTGGCTGCCGCGCTTCTCGTCGCCCTCGGACGCCTCGGGATCCGAGTCGACCTTGACCTCCTTGGGCTCCACGTCGGAGGCGCGGTCCTCGCCCTTCA
>CAZHSL010000065.1:0-10087 GCA_964535185.1 uncultured Corynebacterium sp. | reverse complement strand
ATCGACCCCGACGTCAACGGGATCGTCACCATCTCCGCCACCAACTGGGAGGGCGGCAGCAGCGCCGTGCAGCACCTCCTGGACCTCGGCCACCGTCGGATCGGCGTGCTCGCCGGGCCGAAGGACTCCGTGCCCGCCCGGCAGCGACTGCAGGGCTACCACTCCGCCCTCGGTGCGGCCGGGGTGGTGTGGGAGAAGGACCTGATCGCCCACGGGAACTTCTCGTACGAGGACGGCCAGCGCGGCGCCGACCGCCTGCTGCAGCTGCCGGAGCCGCCCACGGCGATCTTCGCCGTCGCCGACACCCTCGCCGTCGGCGCCCTGCGCGCCGCGCGGCGCCTCGGGGTCGACGTGCCCGAGGACCTCAGTGTGGTCAGCTTCGACGACACGATGATCGCGCAGTGGACCCACCCGCAGCTCACCGCGGTGCGCCAGCCCCTGTTCTCGATGGGGCAGGTCGCCATCGAGCGCCTGCTGGCGCTGTCCTCGGATCCGGGGCTGTTCGCCCACCCCTTCAAGCTGGAGACCCAGCTCATCGAGCGGGAGTCGTCGGCTCCCGTGCGATCCACGCGCTCGGAGCGCTGAACACCGGCTGCAGAGCGGCCCGAGCCGCTCCGCGCAGCGCGGGATCGGTGATGCCGTCGGACCTCTCGATGAGCACCGGCCCGGCCTCCACCGCCAGGGCGTGCCGCTCGACGGTCTCGCGGATCACCGGCTCCAGCTCGTCCGCGATCGGGGCCAGGTAGCCCGAGAGCACCACGGTGGTCATGTCCAGCACGTTCAGGGCGTTCGCGATCGCCGTGCCCAGCGAGCGGCCGATCATGCCGATCACCTCGGCGCGGTCGCGCGTCAGGGCGAGCGCGTCGACCAGGTCCTCGATGAGGATGTCGTCGCCGAGCCCGGCCCGCTCGCGCAGCGCGTGGTACGAGACGTAGGCCTCCAGGCAGCCGCGGCGGCCGCACCGGCACAGTGCGCCGCCGGGCTCGATGATCGTGTGCCCGAACTCGCCCGCCCATCCGTGGGCACCGGTCAGCAGAGCTCCGTCGAGCACCACCGCGCCACCGATGCCCGTCGACCCGCGCAGGTAGATGAAGGACTCGCCCGGTCGGTGGTCGATCTCGGTGAGCACCGAGAGGCGGTTGTCGTTCTGCGCCCGCACCGGGAGTCCCGCGAGCTGCGGGTGGGCGAGCAGCCGGGTCACCAGCGGCACCTCGGTCCAGTCCAGGTTCGGGGCCGACAGCACCCGCCCGTCGTCCGGGGCGATGCGCCCGGGGACCGCCACCACCACTCCGACCACCGGCAGCTCGCCCGCCTCGGCGCGCACCTGGCCCACAAGCTCCGCGGCCAGATCGACCGCCTCCTCCGCGGAGGTCGCGGTGACCTTCAGGTACTCGATGCGGTGGCCGAGCACCGTGCCGGCCAGATCGATCCCGAGGCAGGCCACATGGTCCGCGGCGATCTCCAGGCCGATGGCCAGCAGGGTGCCGTGGGCCGGGGTCAGCGGCACCATCGGGCGACCGGCGCCGGCGGCGATCGGGTCCCCCTCCGCGACCAGGTCTGCCCCCACCAGCTCCTCGACCAGCTTGGAGACGGTGGGCTTGGTGAGCCGGGTGCGCTTGGCCAGGCCGGCGCGGGAGGTCGGGGTGGCCGTGGCGGAGGCGGCCGCCAGCGCGGTGAGGATGGCGGAGAGGTTGTGCTCACGCAGGTGTGCGGACTGCACCTGGGCCTCCTGGCGATGGTTCCGGGCGGGGCGGCGTCGGTGCGGCACCCCGGAGATCTCTGGCGACAGCTTGGCACGCCAGCGTTAGTTACGGTAACTTACTAACAGCGGCGTACGGTGGCGTACGGCCGAGGATCGACGAAGGAGACTCTTCTGATGACTGCCCCCACCCCTACTCGCGACGACAGGTTCTCCTTCGGTCTGTGGACCACGGGATGGCAGGCCCAGGACCAGTTCGGCTCGGCGACCCGCCCGGCCCTGGAGATGAGCGCGCACATCCGCCGGCTCGCCGAGCTCGGCGCCTGGGGCTTCACCTTCCACGACAACGACATCGTGCCCTTCGACGCGACCCCACAGGAGCGTCAGCGCATCATCGACGAGCTGAAGCAGGTCACCGAGGAGACCGGCCTGGTGATCGAGATGGTCACCACCGACACCTTCGCCCACCCCGTCTTCAAGGACGGCGCCTTCACCTCCAACGACCGCTCCGTGCGCCGCTTCGGCCTGCGCAAGGTGCTCGCCAACGTGGACCTCGCCGCCGAGCTCGGCGCGACCACCTTCGTGATGTGGGGCGGGCGCGAGGGCTCCGAGTACGACGGCTCCAAGGACCTGCTCGCCGCCCACCAGCGCTACGCCGAGGGGATCGACACCGTCGCCGGCTACATCAAGGACAAGGGCTACGACCTGCGCATCGGCCTCGAGCCCAAGCCCAACGAGCCCCGCGGCAACATCTTCCTGCCCACCGTGGGCCACGCCCTGGCCTTCATCGAGCAGCTCGAGCACGGCGACATCGTGGGCATCAACCCCGAGACCGGCCACGAGCAGATGGCGACGCTGAACTACACCCACGGCCTCGCCCAGGCGCTGTGGGCGGACAAGCTCTTCCACATCGACCTCAACGGCCAGCACGGCCCGATGTACGACCAGGACCTGGTGTTCGGCCACGGCGACCTGATCAGCGCGTTCTTCACCGTCGACCTGCTCGAGAACGGCTTCCCGTCCAAGCCCGGCGCCTACGAGGGCGCCCGCCACTTCGACTTCAAGCCCTCGCGCACCGAGCACGAGCAGGGCCAGTACGACTCCGCCGCCGCGAACATGGAGATGTACCTGATGCTCAAGGAGCGCGCCCTCGCGTTCCGCCAGGACTCCGAGGTGCAGGAGGCGCTGACGTACTCCGGCATCGAGGAGCTCGCCGAGCCCACCCTCGGCGAGGGCGAGACCGTCGCGGACCTGCTCGCGGACCGCTCCACCTACGAGGACTTCGACGCCGACAAGGCCGGGGAGCGCAACTACGGCTTCGTGCGCCTGCAGCAGCTGGCCATGCAGCACCTGCTCGGCTTCCGCGCCTGACCCGCGCCGCGCCTGCGCGAGTTCTGCGCGCTGAGGACCGGTGCGAACCCGGACATCGGTCCTCAGCGCGCAGAACTCCCGGCCCACCCCGGGCCCGTCGGCCCACCGCAGGCCAGTCGGCCCGCCTCGGCTTGTCGGCCCGGTCCGGCCTTGGCCCGGCCCGGCCCGGGGCTGTCGGCGAGGGCTGATTGCATGAACTGGTGCTGAGCCAGCATGTCCCCCTCATATACGGGGCGTGTGCTGGCTGAGCACCACTTCGTGCACCCGGCCCCGTCCCCGGGCCGCCGGTCGCACGACCCCGGCTCCACCCGCACCCCGCTCCGTCACCCCGCCACCACCCCCACCCGCGAAGGATCACCTGATGACCACCACCGTGCTCGGCATCGATTCCTCCACCCAGGCCACCAAGGCGCTCCTGGTCGACGCCGCGACCGGCGAGGTCCTCGAGGAGCGCCGCGCCTCCCACCCGGACGGCACCGAGGTCGATCCCCGTGCCTGGCTCGCCGCGGTCGACGAGGCCGCCGGGCCTCTGCTCGAGCGCGCCGAGGCCGTGGCCGTCGGCGGACAGCAGCACGGCATGGTGCTGCTCGACGCACACGGCGAGGTGGTGCGCGACGCGCTGCTGTGGAACGACACCCGCTCCGCCCCGCAGGCCGAGACCCTGATCGAGGAGATGGGCGGGGCCGAGGCGAGCGTCGAGGAGATCGGCAGCCTGATGGTCGCCTCCTTCACCGCCTCCAAGCTGCGCTGGGTGCGCGATCACGAGCCGGAGAACGCCCAGCGCGCCGCACGCGTGCTGCTCCCGCACGACTACGTCTCCCTCCACCTCGCGGAGCAGGGCACCGAGCCCTTCACCGATCGCGGCGACGCCTCCGGCACCGGCTACTACTCCACCCGCACCGAGGCCTGGGCTCCCGAACTGGCCGAGAAGGCGGTGGGCAGCGCCCTCGAGCTGCCGCGTCTGCCCGCCGCACCGCAGGAGGTCATGGCCCGCACCGCGCGCGGTGCCGCGATCGCTCCCGGCACCGGGGACAACATGGGCGCGGCGCTCGGCCTGTCGCTGGGCCCCGGTGACGTGTCCGTCTCGATCGGCACCTCCGGGGTGTGCGCGATGGTCAGCGACTCCCGGCCGGGGGACGCGAGCGGCGCCGTCACCGGCTTCGCCGACGCCACCGGCCGCTTCCTGCCGATGGCCACCACCATCAACGCCTCCCGCATCCTCGAGGCCGCCCGGGCGCTGCTCGGCGTCTCCCACGAGGAGCTCTCCCAGCTGGCCCTGGCTTCCGTTCCCGGTGCCCACGGGGTGACGCTGCTGCCCTACTTCGACGGCGAGCGCACCCCGAACCGTCCGGATGCCCGCGCCACGCTGACCGGGATGAGCACGGCGACGACTCGTGAGGACGTGGCCCGTGCCTACGTCGAAGGCCTACTGTGCTCCCTGGCCGACGGGATCTCCGCGCTCGAGGACCGCACCGGCACCGCCCCCGCCCGCATCACCCTGATCGGTGGTGCGGCCCGCAGCCAGGCCGTCCAGCAGCTGGCCCCGGCGATCTTCGGTCGCGAGGTGACGATCGCCCCCGAGGGCGAGTACGTGGCGCTCGGCGCCGCCCGCCAGGCCGCCTGGGCGCTGGCCGGCACGGAGGAGCCCCCGGCCTGGACGATCACCGGCTCCCGCACCGTCGACGCCGAAGCGACTCCAGAGGTGCTGGAGACGTACCGCGCGCTGAAGAACCGCACCGAGAGCTGGGGCTGAGCAGGGACCCCTGCGTGAACCTCGCCACGGCGAACTGCGTCACGAGGTTCCCCGACGGGACGGCCAGCACAGTGGTCGGTATCAGGTGTGCTTCGTCGGCGCCGTCCAGGCGTCGTAGCCGCCGTCGAGGTGCCTCACTCGGCCTTCGCGGCCCGACCATGCGGGTCGCAGGCGTTCCAGCGCGGAGGCGGATCGGGCCCCGGCTTGGCAGTACAGCACGATCTCGCCCCCGCCTCGTCCAGTAGGGAGTGCGTGCTCGCCGTGCTCGAGGATCTGGTGCAGCGGGACGGGGATCGCACCCTCGATCGTCCCGGCGGCATGTTCCCAGTCCTCCCGCACATCGATGAGCGTGACGTCGGCTCCCGACGCGAGCAGCGACCGCAGCGCGAGCACGTCGAGCGTCTCGCTCGCAGCGGGCACTCCGGACCGGCATGAGGGGTCAGCGGCGGCCGGCACCTCCACCTGCGTGGACCTCGTACGGTGCGGGTCCGGTATGAGCCGCAGAGTCCGGGAGGTGCTGGTGGCTTCGTCCCAGAGCAGCAGCTTCCCGACCAATGGCTCACCGGTGCCGGTGACCAGCTGGATCACCTGCGCCCCCATGATCATCCCGAGCAGCCCCGGCAGTGTGCCGAGCACTCCGCCTTCCGCGCAGGAGGGCACCTCGCCCGGGGCCGGGGGCTCGGGGAAGACGTCGCGGTAGTGTGCGCCGCGTCCCGGCCAGAACACGCTGACCTGCCCTTGTCCTCGCAGCACGGCGGCCCATACCACCGGCACCCCGGTGATCTCGCTGGCGTCGGCGACCGCATAGCGGGTCGCGAAGTTGTCGCTGCCGTCGAGCACCAGGTCATAGTTCTCGACGATGCCGGTGACCGACTCGGGGGTGAGTCTTTCGGGATGGGTGTGGACACGGACCTCGGGATTGAGGGCGTGGACGGCTGCGGCCGCGGAGGCCGTTTTGGGCACACCGATGGCCGATGTGGTGTGGATGACCTGTCGGTGCAGGTTGGACGTGTCGACGAGGTCGTCGTCGAGGATCCCGAGAGTGCCGATACCGGCCCCGGCGAGGTAATGCAGTGCTGGGGAGCCGAGCCCTCCCGCGCCGACCACCAGGACCGAGGCCGCTCGCAGGCGTCGCTGCCCGATGGTGCCGATCTGCGGCAGCGTGATCTGGCGGCGGTAGCGCTGGAGCTGCTGCGACGTCAGCTCCGGACCCGGGGCGACCAGCGGCGGCAAGGACTGCGCGGCCGGGGCGGTGTCGGTCATGCGATGTCTCCTCGGGGGCGATCGGGCGTGATGCGACCTTCGTGACTCGAGGAGGCCAGCGCCAGGCTCCGGCGCGGGATCCGGCCGGCGCCTGCCGCGAGGTGGCCCGCCTGGACGGCGTGAGCCATCGCGCGGGCCATGGCTTCGGGGTCGCGTGCGCGGGTGATGGCACTCGCTGCGAGCACCGCGTCACAGCCGAGCTCCATCGCCAGCGCTGCATCAGAGGCCGTACCGATCCCGGCATCGAGCACGATCGGCACCGAGGCTCGGGAGGTGATCATCTCGATGTTGTGGGGGTTGAGCACTCCGAGGCCGGAGCCGATCGGAGCTCCCAGCGGCATCACCGCGGCCGCGCCGACGTCCTGGAGCCGCTGCGCCAGGACCGGGTCGTCAGTGGCGTACGGAAGAACGGTGAATCCGCGATCGACGAGCATGCCGGTGGCCTCGACGAGTTCGACGCCATCGGGAAGGAGGGTGTCCTCATCGGCGATGACCTCGAGCTTCACCCAGTCCGTCTCGAGGGCCTGACGGCCGAGCTCCGCCGTCAGCACGGCGTCGCGGGCACTGAAGCAGCCGGCGGTGTTGGGCAGAATACGGATTCCCAGGCGGCGGATCATCGTGAACACGGAGTCTCGCGTTGTCGGGGAGAAGCGGCGCAGGGCGACTGTGGTCATCGCGGTGCCCGAGGCGAGCAGGGCACGCTCCAGCGCCGCCAGGTCCGTGATGCCGCCGGTGCCCATGATCAGGCGAGAGGTCAGAGTTTCTCCGGCGATGACGAGTTCCGACTCGGGCACATTGTCCATGGGTCATCCTCCTTGGACGGCGGTGACGAGTTCGTACCGGGCATCGGGGGTGAGTGGGGTGTGGGCCCAGCTGCTCCGCGGCAGGACGGCCTCGTCGACCGCGACGGCCACGCCGAGCGGGGTGCCATCACACGCTCGCCCGTCGTCGCCGACGGCGCGACCGAGGCGGTCGGCCACCAGGTCGCGGACCGTGATGGCGTCGGGCAGGCCAAGGTTCTCGCCATTGACGTGGACAACAATGCTCATGAGACCTCCTGGAGTCGGGACGTGGTGGTGAAACGGGCTGGATCGACGGCCGCGAGTTCCCCGGCCATGTCCCCGAGCAGCGGCACCCCGGAGTCGACCTCGAGGAGATCGGCGGTGCGGGCCGCCGCCCAGGCCGAGAGCAGGATGCCGTGGCGGTGATAGCCGGTCGACACGATCACTCTCGGGTCTCCTGGTACCGGCCCCAGCAGTGGGAGGTCATCCGGGGTACCGGGGCGGGCGCGAGCGATCACTTCACGCAGTTCGGTGTCACGGACGGAGGGAAGGATCTCGGCGGCATCCTGCAACAGGGTCAGCACGCCGCCGGCCGACGCACCGGTCATGTCGTCCTCACGGCTGGTGGCCCCGAGCACGAGGCCGCCGCCGCTGCGCGGCACCAGATAGAGGGGACGACCGCGGACCAGGGCCCGAACCGTGTGGTCGAGCAGGTTGTCCTCACCGGGCAGCAGCGCGGAGTCGGGGACGTGCAGGCGCAGGATGTCACCGTGGACCGGACGCAGCGACAGGTCGAGCACCCGATGGGGTCCGTTGATCTCGGCGGTGCCGAGGCCGGCCGTGAGGATGATCTGGTCAGCGTCGATCTCGTCGGTGGAGGCGACGCTGCTGTCTGTGGTGAGGGAGACGGGCGGTCCGTCACCGGGACGCCCCGGGCCGGTCAGGGCATCGATGGCGGCGGCGGCCAGGGTGCGGGGGTCCACCTGGTGGTCACGGGGGACGAGCATCGCGCCGGCCACGTGCCGGGCCAGCGTCGGAGCGCGGCCACGCAGCTGCGCGGAGGTGAGCTCCTCGACCTCGGAACCCGCCGCGCACTGCTCCAGCGCGAGCTGGCGCAGTGCTTCGAGGTCAGACCGGTCGCGGCCGACGACGAGGGTCGGAGTATCGCGGTAGCCCAGCGGCTGCTCGGTGCGCAGGGCGAGCTCGGCAGCCAGCGTGCGGTGATAGCTCGCGGCCTTCGTCATCAAGGGTCTCAGCGAGTGCTGGCCGAACTGGACCTCACTGGTGGGAGCGAGCATCCCAGCCGCCGCATAGGTGGCCTGCTCAGCGACGCCGGTGGAACGGATATCGACCCGGTGACCGCGGCGTCTCAACTCCAGTGCGGTGAGCAGTCCGATGATCCCGGCGCCGATGACGGCGACGTGCTGCATGAAGGGTCCTCCTGACGGCGGCATTATCCGCATCCAGTGCTGGTGGTCGGCACGATGCCCTCTCAGCCCGACGATCGGGCTCCCACGGAACGGGGCCAGCGTATCCGAAGGGGACGCCCGCGCCACTCCACCGGGACGAACCCGGAACGGGACGAGCCGCCACGCCGACGCGTTCGCGGGTAGTGTCGACGACCGACACGGGGTGCCCCGCCAGGGCTGAGAACACACCCGGTGAACCTGATCGAGTTCGTACTCGCGGAGGGATGTCGTCGATGAGCTGCTGTGCGCTGGCCCCACCTGTGCTGGCTTCACGTGCGATGGCGCCGTATGCGGTGCCAGGTGACGTGGCACCAGGTGCACGGGCACCGCATGCAGTGACGACAGCTGCCGGTCCGGCGGCGGTGCTGACGCTCCGCGCCCGGGCCCGCCGTCCTCGAGAACGGGGTCAGAGCAGACCCCCGTCGTCCCGTCCCTCCCCGCGAGGAGCGCTCTCCCGCCCCTGCCTGGATGCCGGTCTCTCCGCCATCCCGGGGGCTCGCAACCCCGTCTTCGAAAGGACGAACCACCCATGACCTCCCCCTTCTCCGCGCCCGCGCCGTCTCGGAGCATCCCCGCCCTCGCCGACCAGGTGGTCCTTGTCACCGGGGGTGCGCGCGGCCTCGGCCGCGCGATCACCGAAGCCCTGCTAGGTGAGGGTGCCCGCGTCGTCGTCAACCACCTCACCAGCGGGGATGCTGCGAGGGACCTCGCGGCCCGCCACCCCGGCCGTGCGGTCGCGGTGCGCGCCGACGTGAGGGACCGCGACGAAGTGGAGGCGCTGTTCGAGGCGGCGCAGGCCGAGTTCGACGCTCCCATCAGCACGGTCGTGAACAATGCGCTCAGCGGCTTCTCGTTCAACGGGGACGCGAGGGCGAAGGCGGACGCGATCGACTACGACGCGTTCTCGGCCCAGTTCTCCAGCGCTGTGCAGGGGGCGTTGAACACGATCCAGGCAGCGCTCCCGGGCTTCGACCGGGCGGGCTCGGGCCGGGTCATCAACGTCGGAACCAACCTCTTCCAGCACCCGGTGGTGCCCTACCACGACTACACCGCGGCCAAGGCGGCACTGCTGTCGCTGACCCGCACCGTCTCCGCCGATCTCGGCCCGCGGGGCGTCACCGTGAACATGGTCAGCGGCGGTCTGCTGCGCACCACCGACGCGAGCTCCGCGACGCCCGAGGCCGTCTTCGACGCGATCGCCGCGAGCACCCCGCTGCAGTCGGTGACCACGCCCGCCGAGTTCGCCGACGCCGTGCTGTTCTTCGCCTCGCCGTGGTCGCGGGCGATCACCGGGCAGAACCTCGTCGTCGACGGCGGGCTGGTGAAGGATTGATGCCGCTCGCCGCTCGCCGCCAGGTGCGGCTGAACCTGTTCGCGCACGCGGTCGGTCACCATGGCGCGGCCTGGCGGGCGCCCGGTTCCGCGGTGTCGCGTCTGGGCGACATCACCTACTGGGAGGAGCTCGCGCAGATCGCCGAGCGCGGCCGGCTCGATGCGATCTTCCTCGCCGATGGCCAGTCGCTCGCCCCCGCCAGGGCCGAGCACGGGCCGACGTGGTTCCTCGAGCCGATCACGGTGCTCACGGCGCTGGCCCGTGCCACCGAACGGATCGGTCTGGTCACCACGGTCTCGAGCACCTTCTGGGATCCGTTCCATGCGGCTCGTCTGCTTGCGAGCCTCGATCACCTCTCCCAGGGCCGGGCCGGGATCAACGTGGTCACCTCGATGACCGACGACGAGGCCCGCAACC
>CAZHSL010000064.1:0-10236 GCA_964535185.1 uncultured Corynebacterium sp. | reverse complement strand
CGCGCACCGAGGCGATGGTCGAGCCCTTCTGGCCGACGGCGACGTAGATGCAGCGCACCTGCTTGTCGGGGTCGCCGGACTCCCAGTTGGCCTTCTGGTTCAGGATCGTGTCGATCCCGATCGTGGTCTTGCCCGTCTGGCGGTCGCCGATGATCAGCTGGCGCTGGCCGCGGCCGATCGGGGTCATCGCGTCGATGGCCTTCAGGCCGGTCTGCATCGGCTCCTTGACGGCCTTGCGCTGCATGACGCCGGGCGCCTGCAGCTCGAGGGCGCGGCGGCCGACGGTGTCGATGGTGCCGAGGCCGTCGATGGGCGCGCCGGTGGGGTCGACCACGCGGCCGAGGTAGCCGTCGCCGACCGGGACCGAGAGCACCTGGCCGGTGCGGCGGACCTGCTGGCCCTCCTCGATGCCCGAGAACTCGCCGAGGACGACGACGCCGACCTCGCGCAGCTCGAGGTTCAGGGCGAGGCCGAGGGTGCCGTCCTCGAAGCTGACGAGCTCGTTGGCCATGACGTTCGGGAGGCCCTCGACGCGCGCGATGCCGTCGGAGGCCTCGCTGACGCGGCCGATCTCCTCGCGCTCGGTGGCGCCTGCCTGGTAGGTGGACACCGCGGTGTCCAGGGCGTTCCGGATGTCCTCCGGGCTGATCGTGAGCTCCGCCATCTGGTGCTTCGCTTCCTCTCGGTCTCCCCGTGCCGGGGATGGTCTGAACAATGCTGGGACGCCGCGGCCTCGAGGACGGCGGCGGGGTGGAGTCAGGCCACGAGCTGCGACCGGGCTCGGGAGAGCCGGGCCAGCACGGTGGCGTCGTAGAGGTCGTCGCCGACCTGGATCTGGAGACCGCCCACGACGGTGGGGTCGACCGTGAGGTTCAGCTGGATCTCGCGGCCGTAGATGCTCGCCAGGACAGCGCCCAGACGGGACTGCTGCGCCTCGCTCAGCGGCACGGCGCTGGAGACGGCGGCGAAGGCGCGCCGACGGCGGTCGGAGGCGAAGCGGGCGAACTCCTCGACACGACGGGCCGGCTTGGTCTCCGTGCGGCGTCCGACGGCCCGGGCGGCGAGCGCGGCCGTGAGGCGGTGCGTCCGGCCGTCCAGCAGACGCCCCAGCAGGGTCGCGCGACGTGCGGGGTCGTCCCGCTCGCCGTCGAGGGCGGCGGAGAGCTCACCGCTGCCGTCGATCAGACGCGAGACGTCGAACAGCTCGGTCTCGACCTGCTCGAGGACTCCCTCGGACTGCGCCTGGTGCAGCAGTGCCGTGACCCCGAGCAGCTCGAGGGCATCGAGGATGTCCTCCTGCTCGGACCAGCGGCGCCGGACGACCTCGAGCGTCGTCTCGAGCACGCGCGGGCCGACCCGGTCCGCCAGCAGGGCGCGCACCGTGGATTCCTTGATCTCGGCGGGGCGGCCGGGATCGGACAGGGTGCGCACGAGCTGATTGCTGGAGTCGATGGCATCGGCCACCGAGAACAGCTCCTGGGCCTCGGCGTCCAGCGCGGCGCCGTCGGCCGCATAGGCGGCCTCGACGTGCCGGAGCACCTCGGCGAAGGAGGTGGAGGAGGTTCCTCGCATCACGGTTCCTTATCGGGTGGTGGCCTGGCTCGACTCGAGGTCGTCCAGGAACCGGTCGATCACTCGGCGAGAGCGCTCGTCGTCGGTGAGGGACTCCCCGACGATCTTGGACGCGAGGTCGCTGGCGAGCGTCCCCACCTCTCCGCGCAGCTCGGTCGAGGCGGCGATCCGCTCGGCGCTCAGCTGCTGACGGCCGGAGGCGAGCAGGCGCTCGTTCTCGGACTCGGCGCGGGCCCGGGCCTCGTCGACGATCTTCTGACCATCGGCGCGGGCCTTCTCACGGATGGAGGCGGCCTCCTGGCGGGCGGCCGCGAGCTCCTGCTCCTGATCGCTCTTGAGCTGGTCGACCTGCTCCTGGACCTTCTCCGCGTTGCGCAGACCGCCCTCGATCTTCTCCGCGCGCTCGTCCAGTACGGCGTTCAGCCGCGGCAGCACGAACTTCATGAAGACGACCGCGAAGATCACCAGGAAGATGAGCGACCAGATGATCTCCGAAGGCATGGGGACCAGGAGGCGCCAGCTCGGGACTGACTGTGCTCCTTCGGCAAGAATCATGGGGGTGAGCCTCAGCCGAAGAGCAGGCCGGTGACGATCGCCAGCAGGGTCAGGATCTCGGTGAACGCGATACCGATGAACATGGTGGACTGGAGCTGGCCGCGCAGCTCGGGCTGACGCGCGGTGGCCTCAGCGGTCTTGCCGACGATGATGCCGATGCCGATGCCCGGGCCGATCGCCGCGAGACCGTAGCCGACCGATGCGACGTTGCCGCTGAGCTCAGAGAGAATCATCGGGTCCACAGGGGTTTCCTTTCGTTGTGCCGCCCGTTCGGGCGGCGGACAGGGGTGTTGTCAGGAGGTGTTGGAGGTCGGGGCTTGTCAGTGCTCGTCCGAGGTGGCCATCTGGATGTACACCGCGGCGAGGATCGTGAAGATGAAGGCCTGCAGGGCGGCGACGAAGATCTCGAAGCCGTAGATGCCGATCGCGAGCGCACCGGCGAAGGGGGAGATCGCGATCAGCCAGGTGCCCGAGAGCAGCAGCCCCTGGGTCAGGCCGATGAACACCACCATCATGATGTGCCCGGCGACCATGTTCGCGAGCAGTCGGATGGTCAGCGAGGCCCAGCGGATCAGGACCACCTGCAGGAACTCGATCGGCACCAGCAGCAGGTAGATCAGCTTGGGCAGGCCGGGCGGGGCGGTCTCGTGCTTGAGGTAGCCGGCGATGCCGCGCTTCTTCACCCCGGCGGAGACGTAGATCACGAAGGTCCACAGCGCCGCCAGCAGCGGCAGGCCGATCACCGACGTTCCCGCCAGGTTGAGGCCCGGCACCACTCCCGCGAGGTTCATCGCCAGCAGGAAGAAGAACAGGGTGATGAGGAAGGGGGCGAACCGCCTGCCCTCACGCAGGCCCAGCGTGTTCTTGATGATGGTGCCGTTGACGAACTCGATGAGCAGCTCGACGATGCTCTGCCCGCGGCCCGGCACCAGCTTGGCGCGGGAGGCGAGCACGCACATCACGATCAGCACGACGGCGAGAACGATCAGTCGCACCAGCTGGACTCGGTTGAACTCGAACCAGGTCCCGTCGAAGAGGATCGCGTCCGGGAAGAACTCGTCCAGCGTCGGGACGTGGAAGAGCGAATCGCCCTCGGCGTGCAGCGTGGGGCTGAGGTCTGCGGTGTTCAGCTCGATCTCCCGTAGTCGTGTGGCCCGGCGCTGCTGCGCCGGCCGTGGCCGTCAATCTCGATCGGAGCCTCCCCGGGTGCGGCCACCGTGCGTACGGCGATGGACGACGCATGAGCGTTCCGGGTGGTCGATCAGTGGTCGCGCTTCCCTCGGTATTGCACCGTGATCAGCGGTCGAGCACCTCGGGAAGCATAACAGAGACTCACTGATCGGCCCGAGGCCCGCGGGGGCTCGGGGCGGGTGCCACATCGAGCGGCTGGCGGGTCCGCATCAGCAGGGCGGCCTCGACGATCATCGCCGAGACCGCACCCACCAGCAGTGCCACTCCGATCCACTGCGTGGACAGGGAGGGATGGTCCCGGACCGCCAGTAGGATCAGGATCACAACGAACATCTTCACCGCCCAGGAGCCGAGCACGGTGGCGGCCATGGTCATCGGGCTCAGGCGCGGCCCGAGGAACGCGATCGCCACCGAGGGCAGCACCACGATGAGGGTGAGGCCGGTGCCGACCAGGGCGCCGGCGAGGGCGGTCGGCTCGGGCCGGGTGGCGGCGACGGCGAGGACGATCGCGTCGAGCACCAGGCCGACGGCCACCGCGATCACGGTGGCGCGCCGCATCGAGCGGTCGCCCGCGGTGGGGCGCGGCGGGCCTGCGGGGCGCTCGTCGTGGGTGTCGGGGGTCTCAGGCTGAGCGGGCATCGGGATCCTTCCGGTGGCGACCGGGACGCCATCTGAGGGGGTCGAAGGTGAGCAGGACGGCGAACATCAGTCCGAGCACCCAGAAGAGGTAGACCGAGCGCATCGGCAGCACGAGCGGGAGCAGCAGTCCCACCGAGATGACGACGGTCCAGGTGTACATGATCAGCACGGCGGTGAGCTTGCTGTGGCCGATGCTGAGCAGGCGGTGGTGGAGATGGGCCTTGTCGGCATGGAACGGGGACTTCCCGGAGCCGATGCGGCGCAGCACGGCGAGGGCGAAGTCCAGGAACGGCACGATCATCACGCCGATGGGCAGCAGGATGGGCAGGAACTGGCCGAAGAAGTCCGCTCCGGACAGCCGCGCCGGATCGACCTGGCCGGTCACGGCGATCGTGCTCGCCGCCAGCAGCAGGCCCAGCAGCATCGATCCGGAGTCGCCCATGAAGATGCGGGCGCGGGTGAGGTTGTGCGGCAGGAAGCCCGCGCAGGCGCCGATCAGCACCGCCGTCAGCAGCGCCGCGAGGGAGGAGTAGTCGTCCGCCGAGGAGTCGCGGGTGAGCAGATAGGCGTAGAGGAAGAAGGCCGAGCCGCCGATGGCCATCACCCCGGCCGCCAGCCCGTCGAGCCCGTCCACGAAGTTGACGGCGTTCATGCTCACCACGACCACCAGCACGGTGAGGATCAGCGCGGTGCGGCCGGAGAGCACCGTCACCCCGTTGATCGGGAGCGTCACCAGGCTCACCCCCTGCCAGGCGAGCAGCAGGGCCGCCAGCACCTGGCCCGCCAGCTTGGTGATCCAGTCCAGGTCCCACCGGTCGTCGGCCGCCCCGAGCAGGCACACCAGGGTGCCGGCGGCGAGGATGGCCCACGGCTGGCGGGAGTCGCGGAACAGGCCCTCGAGGAAGGGGACGTTGCTGGCGACGAGCATCGCGCACAGGATGCCGGCGAGCATGGCGAGCCCGCCGAGGCGCGGGGTGACCGCGTCGTGCACGTCGCGTGCCCTCACCGCTGTCATCGCCCCGGCCCGTCGGGCCAGCAGCCTCACCCCAGGGGTCGCCAGATAGGTGACCGCTGCGGCGAGCAGCAGGAGGAACAGATAGATCCTCACCCGGGCGTGCTCTCCGACCCGTCCTCACCCGTGGAGGGCTCGGTCCCGGCGCCCGGCGTCTGCTCACCGACGGCGTCGAGAGGGGTCTCGGCGGTCGCCTGCGGCGTCTCGGCGGCCGTGGCGTCGGCGGCGGGCTCGGCGGGCAGGTCCAGCACGGAGGTGCTCCCGTCCGTCGCTGCGGAGCCGTCGTCCGCGGCGTCGGCGGAGGCGGGCTCGCCGGGTGCCCCCGGGGCGTCCCGGCCCTCGGTCGCCTCGCCGGCGGCCCCGGTCCCGGCGGGCTCGCTCTCCGCGGCCTGCTCGCCGGTGCCCTCCTCGGGCGTCTCGGGTTCGGGTGCGGTGAAGATGTCGCCGACCACCTCGATGATCTGCTCCTTGGTGATGGCTCCCTCGCGCACGATCTCGGCCGGCGTGACGGTGGTGTCCAGGATGGTGGAGCTCTCGCCGATGCGTGCGGGCCCGCCGTCGAGGTAGATCTCGACCGCGTCGCCGAGCTGGGTGGCGGCGTCGAGCACGCTGAGCGCCGCGGGCTTTCCGTGCCGGTTCGCGCTGGAGACGGCCAGGGGGCCGGTGCTGCGCAGCAGCTCCAGCGCGGTCTCGTCGTCCGGCATGCGCAGCGCCACGGTGCCGCGCGTCTCCCCCAGGTCCCAGGTCAGCGATCGCTGCGCGGTGAGGATCACGGTGAGCGCGCCGGGCCACAGCGCGTCGGTGAGGTCCTCGACGTAGTCGGGGAGGTCCGCGGCCAGGGCCAGCAGCACGGCGTGGTCGCCGATCAGGACCGGCGGCGGGGTGTCACGGCCTCGGCCCTTCGCCTCGAGCAGGGCCGCGACGGCGTCGGGGGTGAAGGCGTCCGCCCCGATGCCGTAGACGGTGTCCGTCGGCAGGACGATCAGGCCGCCGCCGCGGACGGCGTCGACCGCGGCGGCGAGGGCGGCCTCGCGGGTCTCTGGGTTCTGGGTGTCGTGCACGGTCACCGGGTCAGTCTCTCACTTCCGCTGGTCGGTTCCCCGGGGGCGCGGCGCGCCACCAGGAATCGGTCCCGGCCGGTCAGGTCGGGCACAGTTCTGAGCAGGTCGAAGCCGCCGAGCTCGGAGGCAGCCGCACGGGTGCTCTCCCCCTGCACGTCCGCGTGCTCCATGATCAGCACTCCGCCGGGCCGCAGCAGGTGCCGCGCCCAGGCGAGCACGGCGCGCGGCACCTCGAGCCCGTCGTGCCCGCCGCCGAACAGGGCCCGGTGCGGGTCGTGCTCGCGCACCTCGGCATCGCGGGGCACGGCCTCGGGCGGGATGTAGGGAGGGTTGGACAGCACGGCGTCCACCGGGGCGGCGGCCGCCAGCTCCGGGATCCCGCCGAGCAGATCGGCCTGCAGGACGCGGCCGCGGCCGCTCCCGGCCCGCTCCAGATTGTGGGCGGCGAGCTCTGCCGCGCCGGGGTCGACCTCCACAGACAGCACGCGCGAGCCCGGCACCTCGTCGAGGACGGCGGCGCCGAGCGCGCCGGTGCCGGCGCAGAGGTCGACCACCTCCCTCAGCGGTCCCTCCAGGTGCTCGCGCAGCAGGTCCACGGCGAGCTCGGTCTCCGGTCGCGGGATGAACACGCCGGGCCGCACGTCGAGCATCAGGCGGCGGAACGGGGCGCGCCCCAGGATCAGCTGCAGCGGTTCGCGCCGCGCGCGACGGGCGGTGAGGTGCTCGAGCCGCTGCGAGAACCCCTCCGGCAGCTCGTCGAGCATCACCAGGGGCTCCTGCGTCTCCGCGGCGTGGGCGATGAGCGCCCGGGCGTCGGCGCTGGGCGAGGCGACCCCGGCCTCGCCGAGCCGTCGGGTGGTCTCGGCGAGGGCGGAGCGCAGGCAGGCGCGGACCTCCTGCCCGCGCATCATCCGCGCCCCTGCGCGGGCCCGGCCTGCGCCTCGGCCAGGCGGGCGGCGCGCTCGGCCTCGCGAGAGGAGGCGATGAGGTCGGTGAGGTCCCCGGCCAGCACCTGCGAGAGGTTGCCGGCCTTGAACCCGGTGCGGTGGTCGGCGACCCGGGACTCGGGGAAGTTGTAGGTGCGGATCCGCTCGCTGCGGTCCACGGTGCGCACCTGGGAGCGGCGGGTCGCGGAGGACTGCGCCTCCTGCTCGGCCCGCCGGGCGTCCAGAAGCCGGGTGCGCAGGATGCGCAGCGCCTGCTCGCGGTTCTGCAGCTGGCTCTTCTGGTCCTGGCAGGAGACCACCACCCCGGTGGGCAGATGCGTGATCCGCACGGCGGAGTCGGTGGTGTTCACGCTCTGCCCGCCCGGCCCGCTGGAGCGGAAGACGTCGATGCGCAGGTTCGCCGGGGCCATCGCCTCGGCGAGCAGCTCGGACTCGTCGGCCTCGTCCGCCTCGGGCAGCACCAGCACGCCGACGGCGGAGGTGTGGATGCGGCCCTGGGACTCGGTGACCGGCACGCGCTGGACCCGGTGCACCCCGGCCTCGTGCTTGAGATGGGCGTAGACGCCCGAGCCCGGGCCGGCGGCGCCGCGGGCGGCGATCGCGACGGTGACGTCCTTCAGCCCGCCGAGGTCCGACTCGGACGAGGTGAGCACCTCGACCCGCCACCCCTGGGACTCGGCGTAGGCGCGGTACATCCGCAGCATCTCCGCGGCGAAGAGCGCGGACTCCTCCCCACCGGCGCCGGCCTTGATCTCGAGGATCACGTCCCGGCCGTCGTCGGGGTCGCGGGGGGCGAGCAGGTCCTCGAGGTGCTCGCGCTCGGCATCGAGGCGGGTCCGGAGCTGCTCCGCCTCGGCGGCCAGCTCCTCGTCGCCCTCCCCCAGCTCCTGCAGCTCCCGGGCGGTGGCGAGATCCGCCTCGGTGGTCTCCAGCTGCGCGGCGGCCTCGAGGATCGCCTCGAGCTCGGCGTAGCGGCGGCCCACGCGCCGGGCCCGGGCGGCGTCCTCG
This sequence comes from uncultured Corynebacterium sp., assembly GCA_964535185.1. Classification (GTDB taxonomy): domain Bacteria; phylum Actinomycetota; class Actinomycetes; order Actinomycetales; family Dermabacteraceae; genus Brachybacterium. The sequence continues at coordinate 2,251 of CAZHSL010000064.1, read as the reverse complement.
TGCAGGGCGGGGTCCGCCATCGACTCCTGCAGAGCGGCGTGCTCCTGGCGCAGCGGCGCGAGACGGTCGCCCCCGTCGTGCTCGCTCATCGGTGCTCCTTCGTCAGCCACCCGGTTCTTCAGTGCTCGTATGCGGCGCGGTGCTCACATGCGACGACGCCGGTGCACGCCCTGGGGCGCGCACCGGCGTCGGAGACAGCTCTCGGGCTCGGCGGTCCGCCGAGCGGGGCGGCTCAGCTCAGGAGTTCTTCTTGCCGTAGCGGGCCTGGAAGCGGGCGACGCGGCCGCCGGTGTCCAGGATCTTCTGCTTGCCGGTGTAGAACGGGTGGCACGCGGAGCACACCTCGGTGCTGATCACACCGTCGGACTTGGTGCTGCGGGTGGTGAACGAGTTGCCGCAGGTGCAGGTCACCTGGGTCTCGACGTATGCGGGGTGGATCTCGGCCTTCATGTCTCTCCTTGCTCGGGGTCGCTGGGTCGACGCCCGGCGGGCGCCGTGAACCAGAACCGACGTCACAGTCTGCCACGCCACGCCCCTCGCACGCGAGGTCTGCGGGTGCGGCGTGCGCAACATCGCTGCGTTCAGCTCGAGGCGCGCACCTCGAGCCGGTACGGCACCGTGCGGTGGGCCTGGGCGCCGCTGAGCGGGACGGTGCCGTCGAGCATGCCCGCCACCAGCGAGACCGTCGCCCGGGCCACGGCCTCGATGTCGATGCTCAAGGTGGTCAGCTCCGGTGTGACCAGCGAGGCGATCTCGAGCCCGTCGACCCCCACCAGCCGCACCCGGCCGGGGACGTCCACGTCGAGCTCGCGCAGGGCGCGCAGCAGCCGGACGGCGAGCTCGTCGTTGAAGGCGACGATCGTGTCGGTCCCGTCGGCCAGGATCTCCTCGAGGGAGCCGCGATGTCCCGTGCGGGCATCGACCTCACGCACCGGCACCTCCCCGCCGTCCACCAGGGGGCGCAGCGCTGCGGCGAGCGCGAGGCTGCGGGAGCGGCCCAGGCCCCCGACGAGGTCGAGGACCACCGGTCGGCGGGCACCGGACTCGGCCAGGTGCTCGGCGAGCTCGGCCATGGCCTGCGCGCGGGCGAGCTCGACGACACCGCCCTCGGACAGCTGGGCCTCGCGCCCGTCGAGCTGGACCACCGGCATCCCTCCCCCGCCGCGGATGTCCGCGGTCAGCACGCCGTAGCCGACCAGGGCGTCGACCCGGCGCGCCAGGTCACCCGCGACGCGTTCGGGGTGCGGTGCGTGCAGGGCCTCGGCGAGCACGACGTTCCACCCGTACGGCGCACAGGCGCGCACCACGGCGGCGCCGAGCTCGGCGAAGTAGGCGTTGGAGAGGTCCTCGACCACGAGGCCGAGGGTGACCGGCCCCTGCTCGACGAGACCGCGCCCGAAGCGGGAGGGCCGATAGTTCAGCTCCCTCGCCGCCGCGAGCACCTTCTCGCGGGTGCCGGCGCTGATGCCGGGCAGGTCGTTCATCGCCCGCGACACCGTCTGCCGGGAGACGCCGGCGCGCTGCGCGACATCGATGATCGTGGCCCGGCGCGACATGGCGCTCATCGTACCGAGGCGCGCAGGTCCAACCAGTCCATCTCCTCCGGGCTGAGCTCCACGCCGAGGCCGAGGGTCGAGGACCGCATCTCGGCGATGCTGCGCGGCCCGAACAGCGGGAAGGTGGGGAACTTCTGGTGCAGCACGAACGCGAGGGCGATCGCCGTGGCCGGGACGCCGCGCTCGCGGCCGAGCTCCTCCGCCCGGGCGAGGCGCTCGAAGTTGTCGTCGCTGTAGTAGCAGCGCACCAGCTCCGCATCGGAGCGATCCTGCGGGTGGGCGCGGCCGGTGAAGAAGCCCCGGGCCTGGGAGGACCACGGCAGCAGGGCGATGCCCCGCTCCTCGAGCCAGGCCTTGGAATCCGGATCGGTGGCGTGCACGCAGCCCGCCCACGGCACGTCCAGCGCCTCGGCGAGCCCGAAGTGGTTGGACAGGATGGTGAAGCCGGTGCGGCCGTTGGCCTGCGCGTAGGCGTTGGCCTCGTCGACCCGCTGCGGGGTCCAGTTCGACCCGCCGTAGGCGCGGATGCGGCCGGCCCGCAGATGCTCGTCCATGACGTCGACGAACTCGCCCACCGGGATCTCCGGGTTGTCGCGATGCATCATGTAGAGGTCCGCGTAGTCGGTGCCCTGCCGCTCGAGGGACTCCTCGAGCTGGCGGGTGATCGACTCGGGATCGCAGTGCGGGGTGTGGGC
>CAZHSL010000063.1:0-10372 GCA_964535185.1 uncultured Corynebacterium sp. | reverse complement strand
GAGGAGAGCGCCGCCCATCCGCTCGCCGTGCGCCTGCTGAGCATGATCGACCTCACGTCGGCCCGCTGAGCTCCGCGCGGACGCGGGGCCGCAGAGCTCGCGGGCGGTATCCTTGCTCCGCCACGACGACAACCGAGGAGACCCATGGCGACGACGAACGATCTGAAGAACGGGATGGTCCTGGTGCTGGACCAGCAGCTCTGGAGCGTGGTCGAGTTCCAGCACGTCAAGCCCGGCAAGGGACCGGCCTTCGTGCGGACCAAGCTCAAGAACGTGCTGTCCGGGAAGGGCGTGGACAAGACCTTCAACGCCGGCGTGAAGGTCGAGACCGCGACCGTCGACCGCCGCGACATGCAGTTCTCCTACCTCGACACGGACATGTACGTGTTCATGGACACGACCACCTGGGAGCAGACCAGCCTCACCGCGGAGATCGTCGGTGACGCGAAGGACTTCCTGGCGGAGAACCAGGACGTCGTGGTCGCGTTCCACGAGGGCCAGGCGCTCTTCGTCGAGCTGCCCGCCAACGTCGTGCTCACCGTCGAGGAGACCGAGCCGGGCCTGCAGGGCGATCGCTCCAGCGGCGGCACCAAGCCCGCCCGCCTGGAGACCGGCCGCGAGATCCAGGTCCCGCTGTTCATCGACACGGGGGACAAGGTCCGCGTCAGCACCTCCACGGGAGAGTACAAGGACCGTGTCTGAGCTCAGCGGCCCGGCGCGGGGCGGCGATCGCCCCGCACCCCGGGCCACCGGCCTGCCCCACCCCACCCGCGAGGGTGCGGAGGTCGAGTTCGAGCGCACGATCCCGGCCCCGGCCGACCGCCTGCACGGGCGGTCCCGGGACCGGATCCGCGCGATCGACGTGCTCTTCGAGGCCGATGCCAAGCGGGCCCAGGTCCTGGACGTGCTCCAGGAGCGTCTGCGGCGCACCGCCGCCCAGACCCCGCTCCCGCAGCGCTCCCGCGAGCTGGTGGAGCTGTACGCCCCGCACGCCGCGGACATCGACGAGGACCTCGCCACCCATTCCCGCGACTGGCCGCTGCACCGCATGCCGGCGGTGGACCGGGCGATCCTGCGCCTGGGCGCCGCCGAGGTGCTGTACGGCGAGGACACGGCCGGGCGCGGCGTGATCATCGGCGAGTACACGAAGATCGCCGAGGTGCTCTCGACCGACGACTCGCCGCGGTTCGTCAACGGGCTGCTGCAGCGGCTCGTCGAGGTGCGCGGGCTGCTCGCCTGAGCGAGCCCGTGTCCGAGGGGCGGGCGGCCGCGGCCGCCCCGGCCCCGGGCCGAGTAGGATCGGCCACGCTCATCCGAGCAGACCACCCTTTAACGACACGTCCTGTGAGGCGTGGAAGGGAGAAGACCGCATGACCGAACGCGCCCTCACCCCCGGCAGCTCCCGCGTGCTGGGCCCCGAGGAGATCCGGCGGGCCCTGACCCGCATCGCGCACGAGATCCTCGAGAGCGGCCACGGCGCCGAGGACCTCGTGCTGCTGGGCATCCCGCACCGCGGCGTGCCGCTGGCCCGCCGCCTCGCCGAGCTCATCGCCCGCGCCGAGGGGCTGCCCGAGGAGCGGGACCTCGACGAGCTGCACGGCTCCCTGGACATCACCATGTACCGGGACGACCTGCGCTCGAACCCCACCCGGGCCCCCGGCCCCACCAGGGTCCCGCGCTCCGGGATCGACGGACGCACCGTCGTCCTGGTCGACGACGTCCTCTACTCCGGCCGCACCGTCCGGGCCGCCCTCGATGCCCTGGGAGCGATCGGCCGGCCCGCCGCCGTGCGCCTGGCGGTGCTCGTCGACCGCGGCCACCGCGAGCTGCCGATCCGCGCGGACCACGTGGGCAAGAACCTCCCCACCGCGCGCACCGAGCGGGTGCACGTCCAGCTCTCCGAGACCGACGGGCAGGACGCGGTCGACATCGTGCGCCCCGTCGACCCTGCAGACTCCGCAGACGAGGAGGCGAGGGCATGAAGCACTTCATCTCCATCGCCGACCTCACCCGCGACGAGGCGCTGTCCGTGCTCGCCACGGCCGAGCACATGGCCGAGACCCAGTCGCGCGCGATCCGCAAGCTGCCCACCCTGGTCGGCGCCACGGTGGTGAACCTCTTCTCCGAGGACTCCACCCGCACCCGGATCAGCTTCGAGGCCGCCGCGAAGCGGCTCTCCGCCGACGTCATCAACTTCTCCGCGAAGGGATCGAGCCTGTCCAAGGGCGAGTCGCTCAAGGACACGGCGCTGACCCTGCAGGCGATGGGGGCGGACGCGGTCGTGGTCCGCTCGGGCTCCTCCGGCGCGGCGCACCTGCTGGCCCACGCCGGCTGGATCGACCAGCCGATCATCAACGCCGGCGACGGCGCGCACGAGCACCCCACCCAGGCGATGCTCGACGCCTTCACCCTGCGCCGCCACCTGCACCCCGGGGACCCGCGCGCCGATCTGGACGGCCTCCATGTGGTGATCGTCGGCGACGTGCTGCACTCGCGGGTCGCGCGCTCGAACGTGCTGCTGCTGACGCTGCTGGGCGCGCGCGTGACCCTCGTGGCGCCGCCCGCCCTGGTGCCCGTCGGCGCCTCCGCCTGGCCGTGCGTGATCCGCTACGACCTCGACGAGGCCCTGGCCGACGCCCCGGACGCCGTGATGATGCTGCGGGTCCAGCGCGAACGGATGATCGGCGGCGGCTTCTTCCCCACCGAGGGGGAGTACTCGCGCCGCTACGGCCTGACCGTCGCCCGCGCCGCCGCGCTGCCGGAGCACACGATCGTCATGCACCCCGGTCCGATGAACCGCGGCTTCGAGATCGCCGGTGCCGTCGCGGACTCCCCGCGCAGCGTCATCGTCGAACAGGTCGCCTCCGGAGTCTTCGTCCGCATGGCCGTCCTCTACCACCTGCTCGCCACCGATGCCCGGGAGGCCACCCGATGACCGCTGTCACCCCCACCGCCCCGAGCGACGCCGCGACGCCGCTGCTGATCCGCGGCGGGCGCCCCTACGGCGAGGACGTCCAGGACGTCCTCCTGGCGGACGGCCGCATCCGGGCTCTCGGCACCGACCTCGAGCTGCCCGAGGGCACGGAGATCGTCGACGCCGACGGCTGCATCGTGCTGCCCGGCCTGGTCGACCTGCACACCCATCTGCGCGAGCCCGGCGGCGAGGAGGCCGAGACCGTCGAGACGGGCACCCGGGCCGCCGCCCGAGGCGGCTTCACGGCCGTGCACGCGATGGCCAACACGACCCCGGTCGCCGACACGGCCGGCGTGGTCGAGCAGGTCGCGCGACGCGGCGACAGCGCCGGCTGGTGCACGGTGCGCCCGGTCGGGGCCGTCACCGTGGGCCTGGCGGGCGAGCGCCTCGCCGAGCTCGACGCCATGGCCAACTCGCGCGCCCAGGTGCGTGTGTTCAGCGACGACGGGAAGTGCGTGCACGACCCGGTGCTGATGCGCCGGGCGCTGGAGTACGTGAAGTCCTTCGACGGCGTCATCGCCCAGCACGCCCAGGATCCGCGGCTGACCGAGGGCGCCCAGATGCACGAGGGGGTCGTCTCTGCCGAGCTCGGGCTGACCGGCTGGCCGGCCGTCGCCGAGGAGTCGATCATCGCCCGTGACGCGCTGCTGGCCCAGCACGTCGGCTCCCGCCTGCACGTGTGCCACCTGTCCACCGCCGGCAGCGTCGACATCATCCGCTGGGCCAAGCAGCGGGGCATCGCGGTGACCGCCGAGGTGACCCCGCACCACCTGCTGCTGACCGACGAGAACGTGCGCCAGTTCGACTCCGTGTTCAAGGTCAACCCACCGCTGCGCACCGCCCAGGACGTCGAGGCGGTCCGGGAGGGGCTGGCCGACGGCACCATCGACATCGTCGCCACCGACCACGCCCCGCATCCTCGCGATGCCAAGGACCGCGAGTGGGACCAGGCCGCGATGGGCATGACCGGCCTCGAGACGGCCCTGTCGCTGGTGCAGCTGACCATGGTCGACCCGGGCCGGCTCAGTTGGCGGGACGTCGCACGGGTGCTGTCCGAGAAGCCCGCCGAGATCGGCCGCGACACGGATCAGGGGCGTCCCCTCGAGCCCGGCAGCCCGGCCCACCTGCTGGTCTGGGACCCGCGCCCGGTGCAGGTCGCCGATCCCGCCGAGCACGCCTCCCTCAGCCGCAACTCGCCCTTCGCGGGCCTCGAGCTGCCGGGCACCAACCGTCTGACCGTGCTCGGCGGGCGACCCACGGTGCGCGAGGGCCGGGTGGTGCGGCGATGAGCGAGCGGCTGGTCCCCGTCCTGCTGCTCGCCCTGCTGTTCCTCGCCGCCCTCGCCGCCATGGCGTGGGGCTGGAGGCGGCGCGGCCGCTCCCAGCAGCACCTGCCCGTCCCGACCGACCGGCCCCTCTCCGACCTGGGGGAGGGGATCGCCCACGGCCCCGTGGACGCCGTCTACGTCGACACCGTGTTCGCCGAGCAGCCGCTCGAGCGGATCGTCGCCCACGGCCTCGGCCAGCGCGCGAAGGCCCGGGTGAGCCTCGGTGACGGCGGCTCCTACCGGATCGAGCGCGAAGGCGCCCCGGACCTGACCATCCCCTCGACGGACCTGGCCGAGGTCACCTCCGGACCGGGGATGGCCGGGAAGTTCATCGGCGGCGACGGCCTGCTCATCATCCGCTGGCGCCTCGGCGACCAGCTCCTCGACACCGGACTGCGCCTCGCCCAGCGCTTCGACCACGACCTCCTGCTCTCCCGGAAGGAGCACGCATGACACCCCCCGCTTCCACCAGGCCCACGAGCCGCAGGGCGCGCCCCGAGAAGGCGCTGCTGATCCTCGAGGACGGCACCGTCCTGCGCGGCTCCGCCTACGGCGCCCGCGGCTCCCGCCTCGGCGAGGTCGTCTTCACCACCGGCATGACCGGCTACCAGGAGACCCTCTCGGACCCCTCCTACGCCGGGCAGATCGTCGTGCAGACCGCCCCCCACATCGGCAACACCGGCGCCAACGCCGAGGACATGGAGTCGCGGAAGGTGTGGGTGCGCGGCTACGCGGTCCGCGACGCCAGCCGCATCGCCTCCTCCTACCGCGCCGAGCAGACCCTCGACGAGCTGCTCGTCGGCAGCGACGTCGTGGGCATCAGCGACATCGACACGCGCATGCTCACCCGCAGGCTGCGTGAGACCGGCTCCCTGCGCGGCGGGATCTTCTCCGGCGACGCGCTCTCGGCCTCCGAGGAGCAGCTGCTGGCGCAGGTGCGGGAGCAGCCGGAGATGACCGGGGCCAGCTTCGTCGAGGAGGTCACCATCGCCCAGCCGGTGGTCCTCGAGCCCGAGGGCGAGGTGCGCGCCACTGTCGCCGCCGTCGACCTCGGCATCAAGGGCGCCGCCCCGCGCAGCATGCTCGCCCGCGGCCTGCGCGTGCACCTGCTGCCGGCGACCACCTCCCTCGAGGACCTGCTCGCGCTCTCGCCGGATGCCGTGTTCTTCTCCAACGGCCCCGGGGACCCCGCGGCCGCCACCGAGCAGGTCGAGCTGCTGCGCGGCGTCCTGGACGCCGGGCTGCCCTTCTTCGGGATCTGCTTCGGCAACCAGCTGCTGGGCCGCGCCCTCGGCTTCGACACGTACAAGCTGAAGTTCGGCCACCGCGGCATCAACCAGCCCGTGCAGGACCGCGAGACCGGCCAGGTGGCGATCACCGCCCACAACCACGGCTTCGCCGTCGACGTCCCGCTCGAGGGCGAGCACGTCGCCCCGCACGACGGCGGCCGCTACGGGCGCGTGAAGGTCTCGCACGTGGGCCTGAACGACGACGTGGTCGAGGGGCTGCGCTGCCTCGACCGTCCCGCGTTCTCGGTCCAGTACCACCCCGAGGCGGCCGGCGGACCGCACGACGCCTCGCCCCTCTTCGATCGTCTGGCAGAGCTCGCGATCGCCCATCGCACCGCCTCTGCGTCCAAGGAGTCCTGATGCCCCGTCGCCCCGACCTCTCCTCCGTCCTGGTCATCGGCTCCGGCCCGATCGTGATCGGCCAGGCCGCGGAGTTCGACTACTCCGGCACCCAGGCCTGCCGGGTGCTGCGCGAGGAGGGCCTGCGGGTCATCCTCGTCAACTCCAACCCGGCCACGATCATGACCGATCCGGACATCGCCGACGCCACCTACATCGAGCCGATCGATCCGCAGATCATCCGCTCGATCATCGCCGAGGAGCGGCCCGATGCGCTGCTGCCCACCCTGGGCGGGCAGACCGCGCTGAACGCGGCCATCGCTCTCGCCGAGGACGGCACCCTCGAGGAGTTCGGCGTCGAGATGATCGGCGCGAGCCTGGACGCCATCAACAAGGCCGAGGACCGCCAGCTGTTCAAGGAGGTCGTCGACCGCGTCGGCGGCGAGTCCGCCCGCTCGCGGATCTGCCACACCATGGACGAGCTGCTCGCGGCCGCCGACGACCTCGGCTACCCGATGGTGGTGCGGCCCAGCTTCACCATGGGCGGCCTCGGCTCCGGCATGGCCTACGACGAGGCGGACCTGCGCCGCATCGGAGGCGACGGCCTGCACTACTCGCCCACCTCCGAGGTGCTGCTGGAGGAGTCGATCCTGGGCTGGAAGGAGTTCGAGCTCGAGCTGATGCGCGACAGCGCCGACAACTGCGTCGTGATCTGCTCGATCGAGAACGTCGACCCCGTCGGCGTGCACACCGGCGACTCCGTCACCGTGGCGCCCGCCCTCACCCTCACCGACGTGGAGATGCAGACCCTGCGGGACCTCGGCATCGCGATCATCCGCGAGGTCGGGGTCGACACCGGCGGCTGCAACGTGCAGTTCGCGACGCATCCGGAGACCGGCCGCGTGGTCGTCATCGAGATGAACCCGCGCGTCTCGCGCTCCTCGGCGCTGGCGTCGAAGGCCACCGGCTTCCCGATCGCGAAGATCGCCGCCCGCGTCGCGATCGGCTACACGCTGGACGAGATCCGCAACGACATCACCGGCACCACCCCGGCGAGCTTCGAACCGGCGCTGGACTACGTCGTCGTGAAGGTCCCGCGCTTCGCCTTCGAGAAGTTCCCCGCCGCGGACGCGACGCTGACCACCACCATGAAGAGCGTCGGCGAGGCCATGGCGCTGGGCCGCAACTTCACCGAGGCCCTCGGCAAGGCGCAGCGCTCCATCGACGTCAAGGGCGCCGCGTTCTCCTACGAGGGGCACCCGCCCACCGCCGCCGAGGTCACCGAGCTGCTGGACGCCTCGCGGACCGCGACCGCGGAGCGCCTGGTCGACATCGGCCGCATCCTGTGGGCCGCCGCGGAGGGAGTGGTCGACCCGGCCGAGACCCTCGACCGGCTCGTGGAGGCGACCGCCATCGACCGCTGGTTCCTCGACCAGATGCTCATCGTCGCCGAGCTCGCCGCCGAGATCCGCCGCAGCGAGGTGCTCGATGCGGACCTGCTCTCCCTCGCCAAGCGCCACGGCCTCTCCGACGACCAGATCGGCGCGCTCAGCGGCCACAGCGGCGACGTCGTCAAGGGCGTGCGCGAGGCGCTGGGCATCAACCCGGTGTTCAAGACGGTCGACACGTGCGCGGCCGAGTTCGCCTCCGCCACGCCGTACCACTACTCGAGCTACGACCAGGAGACCGAGGTCGAACCGCGCGAGCGGCCGGCCGTGCTGATCCTCGGCTCGGGCCCCAACCGGATCGGCCAGGGCATCGAGTTCGACTACTCGTGCGTCCACGCCGCGCTCGCGCTGGGCGCCCCGGAGCTCCCCGGCGGCGGCTACGAGACCGTCATGATCAACTGCAACCCCGAGACGGTCTCTACCGACTACGACATCGCCGACCGGCTCTACTTCGAGCCGCTCACCTTCGAGGACGTGGTCGAGGTCTACGAGGCCGAGAAGGCCGCGGGCCCGGTCGCCGGCGTGATCGTCCAGCTGGGCGGCCAGACGCCGCTGGCCCTCGCCCGCCGCCTCGAGGCCGCAGGCCTGCCGATCATCGGCACCAGCCCCGCCGCCATCGACAACGCCGAGGACCGCGGCCACTTCGGTGCGCTGCTGGCCGAGGCGGACCTGCCCGCGCCCCCGTACGGGACCGCCTGGGGGATGGGCGATGCGATCGAGGTCGCCGCGCAGGTCGGCTACCCGGTGCTGGTGCGCCCGAGCTACGTGCTGGGCGGCCGCGGGATGGAGATCGTCTTCGAGGAGGCGGGCCTGATCGACTACGTCGGCCGGAACCTGCCCGACGGCGGCCGCGCCGAGGCGCCGATCCTCATCGACAGCTTCCTGGACACCGCGATCGAGATCGACGTCGACGCGCTCTACGACGGCACCGAGCTGTACCTCGGCGGCGTGATGGAGCACATCGAGGAGGCCGGCATCCACTCCGGTGACTCGGCGTGCACCCTGCCGCCGGTCACCCTCTCGGACGCGGTGCTCGAACGGATCCGCACCTCCACCCTCGCGATCGCCGAGGGCGTGGGCGTGCGCGGACTGCTGAACATCCAGTACGCCCTCTCCCACGGGGTGCTGTACGTGCTCGAGGCCAACCCGCGCGCCTCCCGCACCGTGCCCTTCGTCGCCAAGGCCACGGGCGTCCCGCTCGCGCAGGCCGCGGCGCTGCTGATGGCGGGCTCCTCGATCGCGGACCTGCGCCGCGGGGGAGTGCTCCCGGCCGAGGGCGACGGCGCCGACCTGCCCGACGACGCGCCGATCGCCGTCAAGGAGGCGGTGCTGCCGTTCAAGCGCTTCCGCACCCACGAGGGCCGCGCGGTGGACTCCGTGCTGGGCCCGGAGATGCGCTCGACCGGCGAGGTGATGGGCCTGGACTCCACCTTCCCGCTGGCCTTCGCGAAATCGCAGCTGGCGATCTCCGGCCAGGGCCTGCCCACCGCGGGCACCGCCTTCGTCTCGGTCTCCGACCGGGACAAGCGCTCCCTGCCGCTGCCGGTGGCGCGCCTGGCGGCCCTCGGCTTCGAGATCCTCACCACCGCCGGCACCGGCCGGGTGCTGCGCCGCTACGGCATCCCGTGCCGCGTGCTGCGCAAGGCCTCCGAGCCGGGGGACGACGCGAGCGTGATCGAACTGATCGAGGACAGCCGCGTGGACCTGGTGCTGAACACGCCCTCGGGCTCCAACGCACGCGTGGACGGCTACGCGATCCGCGCAGCGGCCACCAGCATGGACGTCCCGATGATCACCACGCTGCAGGAGTTCCAGGCCGCGGTCCAGGCGATCGAGGCCCGGCCCGTCGAGGCCTTCGAGGTCACCAGCCTGCAGGACCACACGGCACGCCTGGCGCAGGCCCGCACAGGCCGGCTCGGCGCATGAGCGGCGTCGAGAGCTTCGGGCAGCGCCTCCGGCGGGCCGTGGAGGAGCGCGGCCGGGTGATCGCCGGCGTCGACCCGCACGCTTCCCTGCTCGAGGCGTGGTCGCTGCCGGACACCCCCGAGGGTCTGCGGGAGTTCTCCCGCACCGTGCTGGCCGCGGTCGGCGGATCGGTCGCGGCGCTCAAGCCGCAGTCGGCGTTCTTCGAGCGCCACGGCGCCGCCGGCGTCGCGGTGCTCGAGGAGCTGCTGGCCGAGGCCCGTGAGGCCGGCGTGCTGACGATCCTCGACGTCAAGCGCGGCGACATCGGCTCGACCATGGGCGCTTACGCCCAGGCGCACCTGCTCCCGGGCGCCCCGCTCGAGGCCGACGCGATCACCGTCAGCCCCTACCTCGGCGCCGGCTCCCTCGATCCGGCGGCCGCTCTCGCCGCCGAGCACGGCAAGGGTCTGTTCCTGCTGGCACTCACCTCGAACCCGGACGGACCGCAGGTCCAGCACGCCCGCACGGTGCGCGACACGCCGGTGGCGCTCGAGATCGCGCGACACGCCGAGAGGATCGGTAACGCCGCAGCAGGGGAGTGGTCGAGCGTCGGCCTGGTGGTCGGCGCGACCGTCGGCGCCGCCTACCGCGAGCTCGGTCTGGACCGGGCCGCGCCCTCGGTCCCGCTGCTGGCGCCCGGCTTCGGGGCACAGGGCGCAGGCCCGGCGCAGCTCACCGAGGTCTTCGGAGAAAACGCAGGTCACGTGCTCGTTTCGCTGTCGCGCGGGCTGCTCTCCGCCGGCCCCGACGAGACCGCCCTGCGGGCGCGCGCCGAGGAGCTGCGGGCGGAGTACGCCTGAGCGGCCCCGGCGCGGACCGTGGCCTCGCGCCGGCGGTCCGGGCGGCACCCCGACGGGGCCGCCGCGCACCCCGATCTGCATCGGACCAGCGGCTAAGCGTGTCAAAAGTGCGCTCCGCCACGAATATGGGGTTACGCTCTTCCCACACCGAGGTCCTCCCGGATCTCCACGTCACCAGCAAGAGAACAAGAGGTAAGAACAGTGGCTCTCCCTCCCCTCACCCCTGAGCA
>CAZHSL010000062.1:0-10389 GCA_964535185.1 uncultured Corynebacterium sp. | reverse complement strand
CCACCAGGGTCTCGACGAAGCCGAGCACGTCGCACAGGAAGCGGATCTCGGCGCGCGCGTCGTGGGCCTGGAAGGCGGGGAAGACGCCGACGCGGGCCGTACGGCCGCTCGCGGGGTCAGGAGCGTTCATGGTGTTCATGGCTCAATCATCCGCCTTCTCGTGGCCGCCGTCACGTGTCAGGCGCAGCAGAGTTGGTCGATGAGGTGCCGTGAACGGCCAACTCTGCTGCGCCTGGGCGGGGTGGGGCTCGTCGGGGCATGGGCCGGGAGGGTCGGGGCGCGCCGGGCGCCGGTGCGCGGGCGGGCACCGGGCGCGGGCCCGGGCCAGCGCGCTCCGGCCCGGCCCGGTTTTGCCCCGTTCAGGCCTCATGTGAGGGTCAGCATGAGTCCGGAACGCGGCAGAAGTGTCAGCCCGTGAGCGTGCCGCGAAAGTGTCAGCCCGTGAGCGTGCCGCGCGCCGGTCAGAGCGCGGGAAGCCCGAGGTTCTCCCGCAGCGTCGGGCCCGCGTAGTCGGCCGGGTAGACGCCGCGCTCCTGCAGGCGGGGGACCAGCTCGTCGACGATGTCGTCCAGCCCCGAGGGGATCAGCCACGGTGTGATGTTCAGACCGTCGATCGCGCCGAGCCGGGCGAACTCCACGAGGCGATCGGCGACCTGGTCGTAGCTGCCGGTGAAGGTGCCGCGTCGCGCCCCGGCCTTCGCCCGGGCGAACTCGAGGATCGACTGGCCCTTCTCCGCCGCCTCCTCGCGCCAGGTGCGGGTGAGCTCCTCGGCCTTGGCGAACTGGAAGCCGGCCCCGCGGGTCACGCCGGATTCCACCACCTCGGGTGGCACGTCCGGCAGCGGGCCGTCGGGGTCGAAGGTCGACAGGTCCCGGCCCCAGTACTGCTCGAGCAGGGCGATCGCCTGCTCGGGCCCGATCTGATGGTCGCGCACCCAGCGCACCTTCTCCTCGGCCTCCGCGGCGGTGGGGGCGAGGACGATCTCCGCCCCGGGCAGGATCTTCACGCTGCCGGGATCGCGGCCCGCGCCCACGGTGCGCTCCACGATCGAACGCCGGAACTCGGCCGCGGCCTCGAGGGTGCCGTGCGGGGAGAAGATCACGTCCGCCGTGCGGGCGGCGAAGTCCTGCCCCGCCGGGGACGCGCCGGCCTGGAACAGCACCGGGCGTCCCTGCGCCGAGCGCGGCAGGTCCCCCTGGGCGCGCACCGAGTAGTGGGCGCCGTCGTGGGCGATCCGCTCGCCCCGCCAGTACTGCGCGGCGACGTCCACGAACGCCTCAGCGTGCGTGTACCGGTCGGCGTGGTCGAGGTAGCCGCCGCGGCGGAAGTTCTCCCCGGTCCAGGCGTTGTCGGTGGTGACGATGTTCCAGCCGGCACGGCCCCCGGAGAGCAGATCGAGGGTCTGCAGGCGTCGGGCGAGGTCCACGGGGTCGTTGTAGGTGGTGTTCTGGGTGGCGACCAGGCCGATCCGGTCGGTGACCCCGGCCAGCGCCGCCAGCAGCGTCTGCGCATCGGGCCGGCCGGCCACGTCCAGCTCGAAGGGGACCCCGCGATGCTCCCGCAGCCGCAGCCCCTCCCCGAGGAAGAAGGCCGCGAACTTCCCGCGCTCCGCGGCGCGGGCCAGCGCCTCGAAGGACTCCCACGCGACCTGGTCGCCGCTCTCGGGCAGACGCCAGATGGTCGAGGAGTTCACGCCCTGGAAGAACACGCCGAAGGAGAGCTGCCCGGTGGGGGTGTGCGCGGGGTGGAGCGGATGCGCGGCCGGACCGGTCGCCACGGCCGCCGCCTCCGCGGACAGCGGCGCATCGGCCAGCGCGGGGAACTCGGGGGAGGCGGTGGTCATGCGGACTCCTCACGGGAGGTGCGGGCGCGGTCGCCGCGCCGTGCGGGATCGGGGCGGAACGGGGCGGTGGGCAGGCCCAGCCGGGCCCGGAGCGTCCGCCGGGGTGTCGGGTTGGGGGCGACCAGGTCCCGGGCGCGCAGCGCGGCCGCGAGCTGGGCGGTCGTGCCGACGGGGTCGGCGTCGAGGTCGAGCCCCACCAGGCGCACCAGCCGGACCGTGCCCGCCTCGCCCGTCGGCGCCTCGGCCCGCGCGGCCTCGATCCGGGCGGCGAGCTGCTTCGGGCGGGCGCCGCCGGAGACGTCCAGGTCCAGCACCCTCCCGTCGGCCGTCCCGCCGGCGACGTGCTCGCCGACGGCCGCGCGGTCCGTCTCCGCCACGAGCACTGGCAGCAGACCCTGCGGTGAGCGGGGCGTGATCGCCGGGCCGCGCAGCGAGAAGCTCTCGGCCTCGACGTCGGCGTACTGCAGCCGCGAGGCGTCGACGTACACGCCGCGCTCCGTGTCCCGCACCACGGCATCCGGCGCCCAGGAGTCCCACACGCGCCGCACCGCCTCGAGCACGTCGGCCGCCTCCCGCGCGGTGGCCTCGAGGCCCAGCACGCTGCGGCCTACGGCGGCGGGCACGCCCGGATCGGTCTCGGCCTGCAGCAGCCAGCCGGCGCGGCCGTGGCTGAGATGGTCGAGGCTCATCAGCTGCGTGGCCAGGTGGAACGGCTCCACGTACACCGCATCCGTGCGCGGCAGCAGGCCGATCGCGCGGGTGAGCGGCGCCAGGTGCGCGGCGACGTGGATCGGGTGCAGCCCGCCGTCGCTGAGGGTGAGGGCGCCGATCCCGGCCTCCTCGAGGCCGCGGGCCAGCGGGGCGATCCCCTCCGCCAGCACCGGGTCGGTGACCAGGTCCACGGCGAGGACGGGCAGGGGCGCCGCAGTCCCGACGCCCCGACGGTCGGCCGACGGGAGGGGGTGCTCGAAAGCCGTGACGCTCATGGCTGCTCCTTCGTGTGGGCGCGGGAGGAGGGGAGTGCTTCGTCGGTGATCTGCCACCGCTGCAGCACCCGGTCGTAGCTGCCGTCGGCCATGGTGGCGTTCAGCGCCGCCGCATACGGCTCGGCCAGGCCGCTGCCGCGGTCGAAGGTCGCCGCGACCAGGGTCTCGTCGGGCCATCCGGCGTTGATCCGGCCCTGCAGCTCGAAGTCGTCGCGCCGGGCGGCGATGAAGCTCAGCGAGGCGTAGGGGGAGAGGTAGCCGTCCACCCTCCCGGAGCCGAGCGCCAGCAGGGTGTCGGCGGCGGTGGAGTAGTTCTTCAGCGTCGCGGGCTCCTTGCCCGCGGCCTCCAGCTCGGCGTTCCAGTCGGTGAGGATCCGCTCCTGGTTGGTGGCGGGGCTGACGGCGATGATCCTCCCGCTGAGCGAGTCGGCGTCCTCCAGCCAGAAGTCCGCTCCCTTCTTCACCAGGAAGGACATGTACGCCGCGCGGTAGGAGGCGAAGTCGAACTTCTCCAGCCGCTCGGCGTTGACGCCGATGTTGGCGTGGACCACGTCGAACTCCCCGGCCTCGAGCTTCAGCGGCCAGTTCTCCCACGTGGTCAGCTTCAGCTCGAACTCGAGGCCGAAGGTGTCCGCGACGATCCGGGCGATGTCGATCTCGGAGCCGATGTAGGTCTGGTTGTCATCGGCCAGGAACGACAGTGGTGCGGAGCTGGTGCCGTTGATGCCCACCCGCAGCACTCCGGATTCGGCGATCTCGGGCGGCAGCAGAGCAGCGATCGACTCGTCGGCCGTGCCCCGGATCAGCTCCTGCGTGCCCGAGGTGTCGATCCCGCCGCTGCTGTCGCCACCCCCGTCGGACGCCCCGGCACCGGCGTCGCCGGAGGCGGCGGGCGCGGGGTCGGAGCAGGCGGCGAGCAGGGCGGCGGGCAGCAGCAGCCCGGAGGCGGCGAGGCTGCGGCGGGACAGCAGGTGGGAGGCCGACGGGCGCCGGAGAGGGGTGCGGGGCTGAGCGGTCATGAGTGGTCCTCGGGAAGTGGGCGGGGCAGGTCGGCGGGGGTGCCGGGGACGGAGCGCGGTGTCTCCTCCCCGGTGCGCACCCGGTGCAGGAAGGAGCGGGTGCGCTCGTGGCGGGGATGGTCGAGCACCTCCGCGGGTGGGCCCTGCTCGACGATCCGGCCGCGGTCCATGAAGACCACGGTGTCGGCGACGTCGCGGGCGAAGGGGATCTCGTGGGTGACGATCACGAGCGTGGTGCCGGCCCGGGCGAGGGAGCGGATCACCGCCAGCACCTCCTCGACCAGCTCCGGGTCCAGCGCGCTGGTGGGTTCGTCGAACAGCAGCACCTTCGGGTCCAGGGCGAGGGCGCGGGCGATCGCGACGCGCTGCTGCTGGCCTCCGGAGAGCTGGCGCGGATAGACGTGCTCCTTGTCGGACAGGCCCACCAGGTCCAGCAGCTCCCGGGCCCGGGCCTCGGCCTCGCGCCGCGGCACGCCGAGCGCTCGCCGGGGCGCCTCGGCGACGTTCGCGAGCGCCGTCATGTGGGCGAAGAGGTTGAAGCTCTGGAACACCATCCCGATCGCGGTGCGCTGGCGCAGCACGTCCTTCTCGTGCAGCTCGTGCAGCAGGTCCCCGTCGAGGCGGTACCCGATCACCTCGTCGTCCACGCTGATCAGGCCCTGGGTGAGGGTCTCGAGGTGGTTGATCGTGCGCAGCAGCGTGGACTTCCCCGAGCCGGAGGGGCCCAGGATCACGGTCACGGAGCCGGGGGCGATCGTCAGGTCGATGCCGCGCAGCACCTCGAGGTCGCCGAAGGACTTGTGGACGCCGCGGATCTCGACCCGCCCGCCGCGCGGGGTGGCAGGCGAATCGATGGCGGTGGGGGCGGCCGACGGGCTGCGGCGCAGTCGGGTCAGGGCTCTCATGCGGCGGCTCCCGTCGGGGTGGGGCGCAGCCGGGCCGCACGGGCCCGGATCTTCTGCAGCGGGGTGGGCGGCAGGGTGCGCACCGCCCCCTTGGAGTAGTGTCGCTCGATGTAGTACTGCGCGATCGACAGCGCCGAGGTGATCACCACGTACCAGAGCGTCGCGACCAGCAGCATCGGCAGCACCTCCTGGGTGCGTCCGTAGATCAGCTGCACGGTGAAGAACAGTTCCGCATGGGCGAGCACGTAGACGATCGAGGTGCCCTTGACCAGGCCGATCACCTCGTTGAAGGCGGGCGGGAGGATCGCCCGCATCGCCTGGGGCAGCACGATCCGCAGCGAGCGGTCGCGGGCGGGGATGCCCAGCGCGCTCGCCGCCTCCAGCTGGCCCTGGTCCACCGAGAGGATGCCGCCGCGGATCATCTCCGCCGCATAGGCCGCCTGGTGCAGGCCCAGGCCCAGCACCGCCGCGATCAGCGGCGTCATCAGATCGCTGGTGCGCGCCTCGAACAGGGCCTGCCCGGTGAAGGGGTTCCCCAGCCGCACCTGCTCGTAGAGGTAGCCGAGGTTGTACCACAGCAGCAGCTGCACCAGCAGGGGAGTGGAGCGGAAGACCCAGGAGAAAGTCCAGCTCACGCCCGCTATCAGGGCTGAGGGCGACAGCCGCATGAGCGCCAGCAGCAGGCCCAGGCCGAAGCCCAGGGCGCCGGCGAGGGCGGTGAGCTTCAGGGTCTCCAGCAGGCCGCGCACGATCGACTCGGCGAAGAACCATCGGGCCACGACGCCCCACTCCCACCGCGGGTTGGTGACGAAGGAGTAGAGCACCGCGGCGACGAGCAGGCCGACGAGCACGGCGAGCACCACGCGGCCCGGATGCCGGGCGGGCACCACCTGCAGGCGGGAGAGGTCCTCCGGGACGTCCTCGAAGGGACGGCACGAGGTCTCCTGCGCTCCGTTCGCCGGGGCGTGGCCCATGGCCGCAGCGGCCTCGGGTACGCGGCGGGTGGTCTCGGGGGAGACGACGGAGGAGGTCATGGTGTGCCTTCCGTGACGGGAGATGAACCGGGGAGCGGTCCTCGCTTGCAGGATCCGACGGTATAAGCGAATCTAATGAAGATGCAAGGCGAACGCTATGCCTCGTCATCGAACGACACAGACGCACCTCGGAAGGGAGCCCGACGGATGACCTCCTCCGGCACACGCCTCGTCCTCGTCGGCGGCGGGCCGCGCGCCATCGGCGTGCTCGAGCGGCTCTCCGCGAGCGCCGCCCTGCCCGCGCACGCCGCTCACCTCGCCCGCACCCCGCTGCACATCGACATCGTGGATCCGCACATGCCCGGTGCCGGCCGCATCTGGCGGGCCGAGGAGAGCCCGCTGCTGCTGATGAACTCCCGCGCCGCGGACGTCTCGATCTTCACCGACGAGACCGTGACCTGCGAGGGTCCGATCGTCGCCGGCCCGTCGCTGGCCGAATGGGCCGAGGGCATCCGTCGCGGCGAGATCGCCGCGCCCACCGCCGGCACCGAACGGCTCGCCGAGATCGAGGCGCTGCAGGCCACCGACTTCGCCGGCCGACGAATGCAGGCGCTCTACCTCGAGTGGTTCTTCGGGCAGGTGCTCGCCTCCCTGCCGGAGACGGTCACGGTCACCGTGCACCGCACCACCGCCACCGCCGTGCGCCCGGCACCCGCCGCCGGGCCCGCACCGGCGGGCAAGGGCGCGGGATCGTCAGATTCCGTGCCAGATCCGGCCGTTTCTGGCACGGATCCTGACAATTCCGGGAGCGGGAGCGGGAGCGGCTGGGTCGTCGAGCTCGAAGGCCGTGCGCCGCTGACCGCGGACCTGCTGCTGCTCGCCGCCGGGCACACCGATTCCCGGCCCGCGGCCGCCAGCCACGAGCTGGCCGCCTTCGCCCGCCGCCACGGCGCCGTGTATCTCCCGCCCTCGCAGGCGGCCGACGCCCCGCTGGACCTCCTCGCCCCGGGTGAGGACGTGATCGTGCGCGGCATGGGACTGGGGTTCGTCGACCTGATGGCCCTGCTCACCGAGGGGCGCGGAGGCAGCTTCACCCCCGACCCGCGACCGGGGGAGCCCGGCAGGCTCCGCTACCATCCCAGCGGCCACGAGCCCCGGCTGTGGGTGGGATCGCGCCGCGGCGTGCCCTACCACTCGAAGGTCCGCGACGAGGGCGCGCCCACAGGGATCGGCCCGCTCGAGCATGTCACCGCCGAGAACCTCGCTGCCCGGGAGGACGCCGAGGGCCGGCTCGACTTCCGCACTGATGTGGTCCCGCTGATCGCCGCCGAGATCCGCCGCTGGGTGCCGGGGACCCCGGACGAGACGCCGGGCGAGGAGCCCCTGGCGTGGCTCGACGATCCGCTCTCCTGGCTGCACGGGGACGCGCACCCGCAGGTCACCCGGGACGCGGTGGTGCGCCACATCGAGCACGACCTGCGCTCGCGCACCCAGGGCGAGGGGACCTCGGCCCGCGCCCTGTTCCAGCTGCTGCTGCGCCTGCACGGCACCCTCGTCGACCAGCTGCCCGCCACCCGGCTGCGGGGCGGTGCGAGCAGCGGCTACCCGCGCTGGTGGCACTCCCTGTTCAGCTTCGTCGACTCCGGGCCGCCGCCGCACCGGCTGCACCAGCTGCTGGCCCTGGAGCGGGCCGGCGTGGTGCGCTTCCTCGGCCCCCGCACCGCGGTCACGGCCGAGGAGTCCACCGGGAGGTTCACCGCTCGCGGCGGCGCCGGGGTGCACGTGACCACGACCGCGCTGGTGGACGCCTTCCTCCCGCAGGCCACCCTGGCGCATTCCACGAACCCGCTGCTGCGCTCCCTCGTCGACGAGGCCACCGCGGTGGGGCGCGAGTCCGCCGCGACCCCGGGCACGCTCGAGGTCGACGCCCGGCACCGCGTGATCGGCCCCGACGGCGCCGCGCACGACAACCTCTGGGCGCTCGGCCCGTGGACCTCGGAGATGCCGCTCGGCGCCTTCGCACGGCCCCGCACCGATGCGCCCTGCCATCGACGCAACGACGCCGTGGCGCGGGAGCTCCTCCTCGCCGCGCAGTCGACGGCGCCGGCCTCGCACGCACGGTCGGCCCTGCACGCCGGGCCGGCCCCGCACGCCCGGCCCACCGCGAGCACGGACCGCTCGCAGCACACCCCACGGCTCGGGGTGCTCGGCCCCGGCAAGATCGGCACCGCCCTCGCCCGCACCGCACTGCGCAGCGGCCTCGAGGTGCAGGTCGCGGGCCGTGCGCCGGCCCGTGCGCTCGCCGCGAGGCTGCCGGGCGCCCGCCCCGTC
Source organism: uncultured Corynebacterium sp. (assembly GCA_964535185.1). Taxonomy (GTDB): domain Bacteria; phylum Actinomycetota; class Actinomycetes; order Actinomycetales; family Dermabacteraceae; genus Brachybacterium. The sequence continues at coordinate 2,330 of CAZHSL010000062.1, read as the reverse complement.
GGCCCTGCGGAGCTCGCAGCGAGCAGCGACGTCGTGGCCGTCACGGTGCCGCTGCACGTGGCGCTCGCCCTCGATCCGGCATCGCTGCGGGACGTGATCGTGCTCGATGCGACCAACCCCTGGGGCGAGGCCGATGCCGCCGCGGTCGCCGCGGCCCGCGCCGCCGCCGGCGACGTGGACGCGGCCCTGTCCGCCAGCGAGCTGCTCGCGGCCCGGTTCCCGCACGCGCAGGTGGTCAAGACGCTGAACCACATCGGCTACCACGACGTCGAGGACCACGGCCGGCCGGACGGCCATCCGCAGCGCCGCGCGATCGCCGTGGCCGCCGACGATCCGCGGGCCGTCGACGTGGTCTCCGGCCTGCTGCACCGGCTGGGCTACGACGCCGTGCCGGTGGGGACCCTCGCCGACGGGCGCGAGCTCGAACCCGGCGCCTCCCTCTTCGGCACCTGGAGCACCGCCGAGGAGCTGGGGCACCGCCTGCGCGCGCACGTCCCCGCAGCCTGAGCCGGACTACGCGCGCTCGGCCGCCCGGTCGCGCTCCACGTGCGAGCGGGCGTGCTCGAGCGCGCTGTCCATGTCCACGAACAGGTGCCGGTGATGGCGCAGCGCCGTGAGCACCCCGACCCGTCGGAACAGGGAGCTGTGGCCGTCCTGCACCCCCTTGATCAGCACGGTGATGCCGCGCCGTTCGAGGGCCCGCACGATCTGCGCCAGCACCTGGGCGCCGGTGGCGTCGACCCGTTCCAGCCGGGAGAGCCGCAGGATCACCACGCTCGCTCCGCGCACGTCCATCACCGTCTCGAGCACGCGCTCGGCGGAGACGAAGAACAGCGGCCCCTGGAAGCGGATGGCGACGATCGAGTCGTCCAGCTCGCTGGGCTCCTCGGCCCGGATCGGTTCGAGGGCCACTCCGGTGGTGCGCGCCGCTCCGCGCAGTGCGACCACCGCCGCCAGCGCCACGCCGATCAGCACCGCGACGATCAGGTCGAAGGAGACCGTCACCAGCGCGGTGATGGTGAAGATCCAGGCGTCGGAGCGGGTGGAGGTCATGATCGAGCGCACGGTCGCGACCCGCACCATCCGGATCGCGGTCATGAACAGCACGCCCGCGAGCGCCGCCAGCGGGATCCTCCCCACCGGGCCGGCCGCGACGTAGACCACGGCCAGCAGCACCAGCGCATGGACGATCGAGGCGGCGCGGGTGCGGGCCCCGGCCCGCAGCGAGACGGAGGTGCGGGCGATCGCGCCGGTGGCGGGCATGCCGCCGAACAGGGAGGCGCCGACGGAGGCGACGCCCTGGCCCACCAGCTCGCGGTCGGGGTCGAAGGCGCCGGTGTCGGACATCGAACCGGCCACCCGCGCCGACAGCAGCGACTCGATCGCGGCCAGTGCGGCGACGGTGGCCGCGGCCGGCAGCAGCACGCCCAGCAGCGCCGGGTCGATCGTGGGCACGGACGGGGCGGGGAGCGAGGCGGGGATCGCCCCGATGGTGGCCAGCGGCCCGGGCAGAAGTGCGGCGAGCACGGCGACCACGCCGATCCCGATCAGCGAGCCCGGCACCGAGGGGTGGATCCGCGGGGCGAGCATCATGCAGGCCGCGACGATCGCGACCGCGCCCAGCGCCCAGGCGAGGTGGGTGAGGTCTGCCGCGGCCAGTGACTGCACCGCCGCGACCAGGGCGTTCGAGCTCAGCTCCCCGGGTGCGGCCGGATCCGCGGACGTGATCAGGGGGACCTGCTGCATGAAGATGATGCAGGCGATGCCGAGGGTGAACCCCTCGATCACCGGCCAGGGGATGATCGAGACCACCTTCCCCAGCCGCAGCAGCCCGGTGCCCATCACCATCAGCCCGGCCAGCAGCGTCACCGCGGCGATCGCCCCTGCGCCGTGGCTGGCCACGATCGGCAGCAGCACCACCACCATCGCGCCCGTCGGCCCCGAGACCTGCACGTTCGATCCGCCGAACACGGCGGCGAGCAGGCCCGCGACGATAGCGGTGATCAGGCCCTGCTCGGCGGTGAGTCCGGAGCTGACGCCGAAGCCGAGCGCGAGCGGCAGTGCGACGATGCCGACGGTCACGCCGGCCATGAGGTCCGCCCGCCAGGTCTTCGGCAGCAGGCGGTAGTCCTCGCGGGCCGGCCACAGGTCGCGGGAGCGCGCCGCGGCGGTGCGCAGGCGCTGGGAGAAGGATGCGGCGGCCGACGGGCCGGTGGGCGCACCGGGCCGGGGCGAGAGCGGGGTCGTCACCGGCTCACCCCGGGGATCTCCGGGAGGGTCTGGGCGACGTCGAGGCGCACGCTGTCCTCACTCAGCATCGACAGCAGCAG